>NZ_QZWE01000013.1:0-96530 GCF_003602035.1 Halococcus sp. IIIV-5B
GATCAGGAGCGAGACGATGAGATAGACGATGATGGCTGCGATGATGATCACGAACAGGAGGAGGTTCGCGAGCAGGAGTCCGACGTAGTTCTCCCGGCCTTCGCTGAGGAACGTCCCGAAGCCCGTGTGGCCGACCACGCCTTCGTGCGCCATCCCGATGATCCCGCCCTCGATGAACGGGTAGACGAAGACCGTGACGACGAGCGAGACGGCCGAGGTGAGTAGGCTGGAAACGAGGGGGTCGTTTGCGATGGGGAGGAGCTGGACGACGGTCGAGAGCAGACTGATTCCCATGACGACGACCATCGCCGCGAAGATGATAGGATTCCGACGCACTGCCGCACCGGCGCTCGAAACCGCGGAGATCGCACCCATGGAAATTTCCACACCCAAACTTCACACAACGCTATCCATTTCCGCCACGAATTTTCCGACCGCGGTCCGCCCCGCTCTCACTCGTCCGTGCGTTCGCTGTAGGCGGCGTACCGGAGGAGGTTGAGGCTCCAGTCGGCGGGGAGTTCGGAGACGAGGTCGTTGATCCCGGTCTGCTCGTACTCGCCGTCGAGCACCGCCGCGATGTGGTCGGCGGCCTTGCCGTAGGCGACGCTTTTCCCCTCCCGTTCGGCCGCCTCGCGGTCGGTGAGGTCGTCGGCGTGTTCGATCGCGTCGAGCTTGTGCATCCCGCTCAGCACGCGGAGCCGCAGCCGAACGTTCTCCAGGTCCGTGCGGTCTGCCTCGTCGAGCATACCGCGCCCTTCACCGGCCCGTCCTATAAACCGTGCGTCGTTCGGGCGGCCCCGGCGTAGGTCTCGCGGATGGTCTCGGCAAGCGGCCCCGCCTGGTCGATCGCGAGCGCGACGAGGACGAACGGTTCGTCCGCCGGTCGGATGACGAAGCCCGCGAACGGCGGCTCCGCGCCCTCCGCGAGCCGGTCGATGAGCGGTTCGAGCGGGGTGACGCCGTCCCGGAACTCGGCGAAGAGGTCGCGTTCGCCCGACTGCTTCGCGAAGGTGTAGACGACACCGTTCGGCTCGCCGTCGGTGTCCCTGGTCACCCGGGAGTTCATTGCCTGCCCCTCACGCTCGGCCTCGTTCCACGTCTCGCGTGCGGCCTCGAAGATCCCCGTCGCGCCGTCGACGAACTCGACGGTGGTTTCGGTCTCGACCTCGACGGCCGCGAACCGCGGGCCGTCCACCCAGGCGATCTCGGCTGCCACCCGGTTCCCGGGTTCGAGTTCCGCCACCCGGTCCGCGAGGTCGCCCTCGTAGCCGGTCGAGGGGACGTACATCGGGTCCTGGCTCTCGACGTCGAGCAGGAGGAGTTCGTCGGGGTCGCGCGGGCTCCGGAGGACGCGGTAGGTCCCGGCGGTCGTCTGCATGGTCGGTCTTGCGCCGTCGCGGTGAAAACCCGTTCGACCACGAAGGCTTTGGCTTCGCCGCCCCATCTCGACCCATGCGCGTCGTTTCGCTGCTCCCGTCGGCGACCGAGATCGTCTTCGCGCTCGGGGTCGAACCCGTCGGGGTCTCCCACGAGTGCGACTATCCACCTGCGGCGACCGAGAAACCCGCCGTCAACCGCTCGCGGGTGGACGCCGAAGCGTCGAGCGCCGAGATAGATCGACAAGTCCTCGAAGCCGAGGAGGGCGAAGGCGTCTACGACATCGACCTCGCGACCCTCGACCGGCTTGACCCCGACCTCGTGGTCTCTCAGGGGATCTGTGACGTCTGTGCCGTGGATTCGGTGCTCGTGCGGGAGGCCATCGACCGGTTGGACCTCGACTGCGAGGTACTCACGACCGACCCGCACTCCCTCGGGGACGTGTTCTCCGACATCCGCCGGGTCGGGCGAGCCGTGGACCGAGAGGAGCGAGCCGACGACCTCGTCGAATCCCTCGAAGCCCGCGTCGCGGCGGTCGAGGCGACGACGGGATCCGTCGAGCGCCGTCCGCGTGTGGCGGTGCTCGACTGGATCGACCCCGTGATGACCGCCGGTCATTGGGTTCCCGAGATGGTCGACCTCGCGGGTGGCTCCGAGGGCTTCACCGAACCCGGTGGTGCCTCGCGCCCGCGCGAGTGGGACGCGACCCGCGAGTACGACCCCGAGGTGCTCGTGGTCGCCCCCTGTGGCTTCGACCTCCACCAGACCGCCGAGAACCTCGCCGATCTCACCGAGCGCGAGGGCTGGCACGATCTCACCGCCGTCCGGGAGGGCCGCGCCTACGCGCTCGACGGCCACCGGTTCATGAACCGCCCCGGGCCGCGGCTCGTCGACTCGCTCGAACACCTCGCGGGGCTGGTCCAGCCCGAACTGTTCGACGCGCCGCCGTCGGACGTCGCCCGACCGCTTCGGCCGGCGCGCGCCGAACTCTAGCCCTTATTCCGCGACCGCACACGACCCGACGTACTCGACCTCGTCGACCGACTCGATACCGTTCTCGCCACAGACCGGACAGTCCGGATCCGATTTGATCGGGAGCTCCTCGAAGTTCATCCCGAGCGCGTCGTAGTGGAGCAGTCGGCCGTCGAGGCTCTCGCCGATCCCGACGAGGTGTTTGACGGTCTCGGTGGCCTGTATCGAGCCCACGACCCCCGGCAGCACGCCGAGCACGCCCGTGGTCGCGCAGTCGGGGACCGTGCCGGCGGGCGGGGCTTCGGCGAACAGACACCGATAGCACGGCGATCCCTCGGCGAAGGTCGTGATCTGGCCCTCGAAGCGGTAGATCGCGCCGTGGGAGAAGGGGATCCCCGCGAGCGTGCACGCGTCGTTGACGAGGTACCGCGTCCGAAAGTTGTCGGCCCCGTCGACCACGAAGTCGTAGTCGGCGACGAGGTCGGCGACGGTGTCGGGTCCGACGCGGACGTCGTGGGGTTCGACCACGACGTCGGGGTTCAGGTCCGCGACGAACGCGGCCGCGCTCTCGATCTTCTTTCGGCCCACGTCGTCGTCGCCGTGGATTACCTGGCGCTGGAGGTTGCTCCGTTCGACGATGTCGTCGTCGGCGATCCCGAGGGTTCCGACGCCCGCGGCCGCGAGATATTCGATGACGGGCGAGCCGAGCCCGCCGGCACCGACGACGAGGACGCGCGAATCGAGCAGCGCCGACTGGCCCGCGGGTCCCACGCCGTCCATGATGATGTGACGCGAGTACCGGTCGAGCTGGGTGCCGTCGAGACTGAGACCGCTCATACCGAACCTACGCGCCCGGCGGAATAAGCCCGCGGGTGACTCCCGCTTCGGCGGTCACTGGGGCTCGGTTCGACCGCGCCGACCATGGATGGTCATGCGATCGACACGGCCGTCGTCCCCGTGTTCGGGCCGCCGGTGCGAGCGCGGATGTCTACTTTTATGGTTCATGGCTTTCTACCGGTATCCAACATGCGAACGAATACCCTCGTTGTCGCCCTCGTGTCGGCCCTGCTGATAGCGGGTGCCGGCGCTGGCGGTGCGCTCGCGGCCACGGGCCCCCTCCATCCGCAGCAGTCGACGACCGATACCGGGAACACCACGACGGCGGAGAGCACGACCACGGCGAGTGACTCGGCCACCGAGGCGGCGACCGCCGACGGGAGCACGGGCACCGCCGGCGCGTCGGACGGGCCGAGCATCACGTTCAACGACCAGGAGTCGAGCGGTGAGACGATCCTCGTCGACTCGGCGACGCTCCCCACCAACGGCTTCATCGTCATCAACGGTACCAGCGGCGGGGAGGAACGGGTCATCGGGTCGTCGTACCTCCTCAACGGCGGGATCGCCGACAACATCCGTATCGAGCTCAACCGCCCGCTGAACGGTTCGGAGTCCCTGACCGCGGTGCTCTACGCTGACTCCAACGGCAACGGTGCGTTCGACGCCGACGCCGACGAGCCGGTCTATCAGGGCGACTCCGACCGCCGGGTCGTCGACATCGCGGACGTCACGGTCCAGGACAGCTCCGGCACCGCCACCAGCGGTGAGGGCGACGCGACGAGCGCCGCCACCCAGGCCGACTCGGGCGGTGCCGAAACGACCGCCGCGAGCGACGGCGGGGCCGGAACGAGCGGCGAGGCGAACGGGAGCGCCGGGAACGAGAGCGGTGGCAGTGGCGGGAGCGGGCCCGGCTTCGGACCCGTGGTCGCCGTCATCGCGTTGCTCGGGGTCGCGTTCCTCGTGCGTCGGCGCTGAACCCGTCGAACCGAGACGTTTTCCAGCCGTTCAGTAACTCACTGCTCGTCGCGTGCGTCGGCGATGAGGTCGCAGAGCCTCGTCGCGACCCGCTCCGTGGCGGTGATCTGGAGCGGTGCGGCATCGACCCGGTCGAGTCGAATATGTTCGACCGTCGCCTCGATCGTCATCATCCCGCTCCCGCTCCGGAGGTTCCGGAGCACGTCGAGGAGCAACAGTACACCGATGAGGACGACCACGACACCGACCGACATCCCGATGATCCGGTCGGCGATCACCAACGTCCCGAGCCCGGCGGCGGTGAACACCACCCCGCCGGCCGTGAGGTCACGGTAGCTCCCCCCGGCCGACGAGCCGGTCTCGGACCGCGTTTCGACCCCGGCGATCCGGGTGTAGTCCACGATCTCCTCGCCCGTCCGCGTCACGCAGACCAGCCGTCGCTCGGTCGCCGCGAACAACGCCTCCTCCGACCCGTCGTCGTGCTCGACCTCGCCGCTCCACTCCACCACTGGAACCTCGTCCGGCGCGAAGGGGTAGTCGTCCCGGGGACCGGGTCGGGCTTTACCCTCGGTCGCCATGCGGGCCCTCATGACCGGCCGCTATATGAAATCATTCACATCGGTCGCAAGCCGGCCTATGCCCTCACTTACCACGCGACGACGCGTCGGTCGGTGCCCTGATCCGCGGTGAGCGTCCGTCGATAGCGCCGCGCAGTGCCTCGTTATGCCCCTCGGACCGACAGACGGCGGCAGCTCGTTGGTGTGTGAAACCTTCCCCTCCCGAGAGTACGGACCGTAGTTTCAATCCCCATCCCCATCTCGACACGACCGCAGTCAGCTACCAAGGGCTGCCATCGCTTGCAAGACTTGCTTTCGGAACGGTCCGTGCCATCCTTCACGGGCCGTTCATCCATCGTACGCACCGAATCGGCGACCGACGGCTGTGGGGACCACCGATTCGATCGAGTGGGATCGAGGGGCTTCGAACTACGCGAACGTCGCTCGCTCCGCTCGCCCGTTCTCTCATTCGCATCCGCCCTCTCATCCAGAATTCACTGCTCGCTGTCGCTCGCGGGAATTCATGGGCTCAGGCGGATTCGAACCACCGATCTCGGCCTTGTAAAGGCCGCGTCATAACCAACTAGACCACGAGCCCCGTATGGGCGAACCGGGGCACGGAAAATAACCCTTTCCGTCGGTCGTCGGAACGGTTTAGGCTCCACGCGACCAGCCTCGGATATGTCGCTCCAGCGCATCGTGAACATCGTCTTCGGGCTTTCGGTGGTCGCGCTGGTGGTGACCTCGGCGGTGGTCGCCGGCGTGGTCCCCTCGCCGATGTCGCTGATGGGCACCCCCCAGGAGTACGACCGTGCCGAGGTCACGATCACGAACAACTGCTCTCGGACCCTCGGGACGGTCGACGTCCGGATCGCCGACACCTACCAGAAGAAGTACACCGGGCTCTCCGACACCCCCTCGCTCGCGAACGGCTCCGGGATGCTGTTCACCTACGAGGAGTCCTCCGAGCACACCTACGTGATGCGCGAGATGGACTACCCGCTCGACATCGTCTTCATCGGGGCCGACGGCCGGATCAACGCGATCCGGGAAGCGCCGGCACCCGGACCGAACGAGAACGGCGAGTCGATCGAACGGACCGGGGAAGGGAAGTACATCCTCGAAGTCCCGCGCGGGTGGATGCGGAGCCACGGGATCCACGTCGGCCACCGAGTCACGATCGAGAACTCCGACTGAGGAGTTCGTCCCCGTGGACACCGAAACCCGGGGATTTTCGCCGGAGAGCGGTTCTGTCCGTTGAGAAGTGTTTTAAGCGAGTACCCGTTTCGATCGTCCAATGAGTTTTTCTTTCGATGAGGACGACCCTTTTGAAGAACAACGGGAGGGAACGGACAACGCGATGCGCCAGCTCTTCGCGGTCTACGGTCGCGAGAACTGGTTTTCCTTCGCCGTGGGGACACTCACGAGTCTCGTCGCCCGGATGCTCGACCTCCTGCCGCCGCTGCTCCTCGGTATCGGGATCGACGCGGTCTTCCGCGGTAACCGGGCGTTCACCCTCGACCCGATACCGGTCGCCCAGTCGTCGCTTCCGACGACGCGAACGGGCCAGTTCTGGCTGCTCGTCGGGCTGATCTGTGTCTCCTTTTTCGGTGGTGCGATCTTCCACTACGGTCGTAACTGGGGCTGGAACGCCTTCTCGCAGAACATCCAGCACGCCGTTCGAACCGACACCTACGACAAGATGCAGCGGCTCAACATGGACTTCTTCGCCGACAAGCAGACCGGCGAGATGATGTCGATCCTCTCGAACGACGTCAACAGACTCGAACAGTTCCTCAACGGCGGGCTGAACTCGCTGTTCAGACTCTCGGCGATGGTCGTGGGAATCGCCGCGATCATGCTCAAACTCAACTGGCAGCTCGCGCTGGTATCGCTGATTCCGGTCCCGCTGGTAGCGGTGTTCACCTACTACTTCATCAAGCGCATCCAGCCCAAATACGCGGAGGTTCGCTCCTCGGTGGGGCAGGTCAACTCCCGGCTCGAAAACAACCTCGGTGGGATCCAAGTCATCAAGTCTACCAGCACCGAGGATTACGAGTCAGACCGGGTTGACGACGTCTCACAGGCCTACTACGACGCCAACTGGGGTGCCATCCGAATCCGGATCAAGTTCTTCCCGATGCTCCAGGTCATCTCCGGGATCGGCTTCGTGCTCACCTTCCTCGTCGGCGGCTACTGGGTACTTACTGGCGTCGCGCCCGGTCCGTTCACCGGAACTCTCACGGTTGGGACGTTCACCACGTTCATCCTCTATACACAACGATTCATCTGGCCGATGGCGCAGTTCGGCGAGATCATCAACATGTACCAGCGCGCCCGCGCCTCCGCCGAGCGGATCTTCGGGCTGATGAACGAACCCAGCCGGCTCGCCCAGGACCCCGACGCAACCGACCTCACCGTGACCGAGGGCCGCGTCGAGTACGACGACGTGACCTTCGGCTACGAGGCGGAACGCGGCGACGGCGGGCCCACGGTCGAGGACGTCTCCTTCGACGTCCACGGCGGCGAGACGATCGCGCTCGTCGGACCAACGGGCGCGGGGAAATCAACAGTATTGAAACTCCTGCTCAGGATGTACGACGTCGACGAGGGCGAGATACGGGTCGACGGCACCGACATCGACGAGGTCACGCTGTCGAGCCTCCGGCGCGCGATCGGCTACGTCTCTCAGGAGTCGTATCTCTTCTACGGGACGATCAAGGAGAACATCGCCTACGGGACCTTCGAAGCGAGCGACGAGGAGATAGTCGAGGCCGCCAAAGCCGCCGAAGCCCACGAGTTCATCACCAACCTCCCGGAGGGCTACGAGACGATGGCGGGCGAGCGGGGTGTGAAACTCTCGGGGGGCCAGCGCCAGCGCATCACCATCGCGCGCGCCATCCTGAGCGACCCCGAGATCATGATCCTCGACGAGGCGACTTCCGATGTGGATACCGAGACCGAGATGCTGATCCAGCGCTCGCTCGACCGCCTCACCGAGGAGCGAACCACCTTCTCGATCGCCCACCGGCTCTCGACGATCAAGGACGCCGACCAGATCGTGGTGCTGGAGAACGGTCGGGTCCGCGAACACGGGTCCCACGAAGAACTCATCGACGAAAGCGGGTTGTACGCGAACCTCTGGGCGGTCCAGGCCGGCGAGATCGACGAGCTCCCCGAGGAGTTCATCGAGCGTGCGACCCAGCGCCAGGCTCAGACCGCCGAAAGCGGCGACGACTGATCAGAGCGACTGTTCTTCGTCGTCCCCGTCCTCACCCTCGTCGGGTTCCTCGCCGATACCCGCCGAGTCACGGTCGGAGTAGTTCTCCCGACCGATCGCGTCGTCGCCGACCATGTTCATGATCATGGTTTCGAGTTCTTCCTTGTCCTGGTAGGTCTGTTCTTCGTCTTGGAGGGTTCCGAGCACCTCTTCGAGCGTCGCGTCGCCGTTCGGAAGTTCGAGTTCGGCGTCGCCGTGGTCGGCGACGAGGTCCGAGTGCTCGACCGGATAGTCGAGCGACTCCATCGTCTCCTCGAACGCGCCGAACTCGATGCCCTGCTGTCGGGTTTCGTCGGTATCACTCATCGAGTCGCCCGACGACGGGCGTACTCAAATGGGTTATGCCTGCTTAAGCCGCTGGCCCCGTTCGCCCCCCGTATGGACCTCACCGCGGCGACCTGGACCGACGTTGCGGACGCCGAGACCGACCTCGCGGTCGTGCCCGTCGGAAGCACCGAACAGCACGGCCCGCACGCCCCTCTCGGAACCGACCGCCTCACCGCACGCGCGGTCGCCGAGGGTGCCGTCGAGGTCTACGAGGAGACAAACGACCAAGCGGTCGCTCTCGCGCCGACGGTTCCCGTCGGGATCGCCGAGGAGCATCGCGGATTTTCGGGCACGCTCTGGGTCACGCCCGACACCTTCCGGCGCTACGTCCGCGAGGTCGTCGCGAGCCTCGCTTTTCATGGGTTCGATCGGGTGGTGCTCGTGAACGGCCACGGCGGCAACGTCGACGCGCTCCGAGAGGTCTCGGCGGCCATCACCCGCCACGACGCGGCCTACGCCGTGCCGTTCACCTGGTTCGACGCGATCGGCGCGGAGGGGATGGGCCACGGTGGCCCGGTCGAGACCGCCCTCCTGCGGGCCACCCACCCGGACCTCGTTCGCGACGACCGGATCGAGACGGCCCGCGAGGACGCGAGCGAGCGCTGGGGCGAGTGGGTTTCGGGAACCAATCTTGCAGTCGATTCGGCCGAGTTCACCGAGAACGGCGTCGTCGGTGATCCGGCGGAGGGCTCTATCGACCGCGGCGAGGACCTCCTCGAACGGTCGACCGCGTCGCTCGTGGACCTGCTCGACGCCATTGCCGAACGCGACGTGGACGGCTCGACGGACGGGTGAGGAGCGAGATTGGGGTTACTCGGCGGCTTCGGCCTCACCCTCGTCCGCGTCGGCTTCGTCTGACTCCTCGTCCGACTCGCTTGCCTCCGAGTCGTCCGTCTCACCGGCGTCGCTCGCCTCGTCGAGCGCGCCGCGGAGTTCGGGCACCGTGCTCGCCAGGCCCGACGCCTGTTCGTGGGCCTCCTCGACGTCCGTGAGGACGCTGTCGAGGGTCTCGATCCGGGCTTCGAGGTCGTCGCTGTCCTCGAAGACCTCGGCGCGTTTGCCCATCGCGTACCACTTCTTCGCCTCCCGGAGGTCCTCGGCGGCGTCGTCGACGTCGAGCGCCGAGCGCAACGAGTTGAGCACCCCGAGGGTGTTGTCGGCCTCGACGGACCAGATCGCGTCGCCGTCCGGGAGCGCGTTCGCCACCGCGTCGAGGCGCTCCTCGACGTCGCTTCGGATGTCGTCGGCCGCCTCGTCGAAGAGGTCGTCGTCCTCGAACGTCGACTGACTCATGCGTGGGCTTCGCTGCCGCAGGGTTTAAAAGCGCGCCCGAAAGCGAAAGTGAAACCCCGCCTCGCTTTTCCCACCTCGTCATGGAGCCACAACGACGAGTCGCGGCGTTCGTCGCCGACCACGACCTCGACGCCCCGCCCGAGTACCGGATCCTCGACCTCGCCGCCGAGGTCGGCGAGATCGCGGCCGACGCGACGGAATCGTCGGCCTACGGGGCCGATCCGGAGAACTTCTCGGTGAGCCCCGACGAGGTCGGCGACGTGCTGTTCTCGGTGCTCGCGCTCGCGGATTCGCTCGACGTCGACGCCGACGACGCCCTCGACGAGGCGCTCGGAAAGTACGAGACCCGGCTCGACGAGACGGGGGGCGCGTCGTCCGGGAAGTGAATCACTCGATTTCTTCGACCGACTCGACCGCCATCAGCGGGTAACCGTCCTCCATCGCCATCCCCGCCGTGACGCGCTGACCGTCGCACTCGACGACGATCTCGACCTCCATGAACTTCCCACTCAACTCGGTGTAGCCGTGGTCGATGGCGGCAGCGAGTTCGTCGTCGAGGATCTCGACCGCGACGGACTCGCAGTGGGGCTGGTTCTCGATGGACTCCTCGATGGCGCGCGCGAGGCTCGTGGCGCTCTCGGGGCTCACCGGCGTGCCGGCGAACTGGTGGTAGAGCGAGCCGAACTTGATGCCGGTCTCGAAGCAGGCGCGTTCGGCGGTTGAGGGTTCGGTGGTGGCAGTGCTGTCGGTGGTGTCGGATTCGGTGACCGCGTCGTCGCTCATGGCTTCGGTTTCGTGTCGAGCGGGCAAATAGACTGTTCAATGGGTTTCGTTTGGAGCTTCGTTTCGTGACCCGATTTCGTTCCAGTGACCGACTCGTTGCCGGCGATCTTTCACACCGACGGCTTATTCGCTGACCACGACTCCTGACGCAAGTGAGAGCCGCGACCGCCCGCCCCGCGACGGCCACACGCCTCCCCAGCCGATTCGCTCCATTCGCGTTCGCTCACTCCGCTCATCCCTCGCACGATGTCTCCGGTTGGTGCTCGCTATCGCTCGCACCAACCGCAAGCGCGCGCCACCGCGGCTGATCCGTGTGGACCTCGAATTGCGGCTCGTGGATATCGGTCGCGTCTCTCACGAAATATCCGGTGAGACGGGGCGAGGAACCCTGTTCCGGTCTCTCACGGAATTCCTTTAGGTCGTGAGCCGTCAGTTCGGGCATGGATTACGAAGCAAGTCTCGACCGCGCGATGGATTCGGTCCCCGACCTCGACACCGGCGACTCGCGCCTCGATGTCCCAAGCGCCGAGGCCCAGAAGGACGGTGCCTTCACCCGCCTCACCAACCTCGGCCGTATCGCCGACGCGCTCTCGCGCGACCCCGAACACATCCACAGCGTGATCCAGCGCGAACTCGGGACCAACGGCCAGTTCGACGCCGGCCGCTCGCGGTTCAACGGCACCTTTTCGAGCGACGACTTCGACGAGGCCATCCGGAGCTACACCGAGGAGTTCGTGATCTGCTCGGAGTGCGGCCTGCCCGACACCCACCTCGAAACCGAGGGCCGGACCCAGATGCTCCGGTGTGAGGCCTGTGGGGCCTTCCGTCCCGTCGAGAAGAACACCGGCTCCCAGCAGACCCGCCAGCGCCCCGACGTCGAGGAGGGTCGAACCTACGAGGTCGAGATCACCGGCACGGGCCGGAAGGGCGACGGCGTGGCCGAACGCGGCGAGTACACCATCTTCGTCCCCGGTGCACAGGAGGGCGACGTGGTCGAGATCTACATCGAGAACATCAGCGGGACGCTGGCGTTCGCGCGGCTCGCCTGAGACGGAACCCGAACCGCACGTTTCTTATCGCCCCCTATCCGAAGCCCACTCGAATGGGGGAGAGGGTACGGGAGTCGAGCGTACTGCTTACCGGCGCGTCCGGACGAGTCGGCCGCGCGATCCTCGGCCGGCTCGGCGACGCCTACGACTGGCGATGCCTCGACCGGGACCGACCGACCCGCGAGTTCGACCACGAGTTCGTGGTGGCGGATATCACCGACGAGGAGGCGATGGCCGAGGCGATGGTCGGCATCGACGCGGTGGTCCACCTCGCGGGCGACCCGCGCCCCGAAGCACCGTGGGACAGCGTGCTCGCTAACAACATCGACGGGACCAGGACCGTCCTCGAAGCCGCCGTCGAGGCCGGGGTCGAACGGTTCGTCTTCGCCTCCTCGAACCACGCCGTCGGGGGCTACGAAACCGAAGACCGGGTGCCCGAACTCTACCGTCCGCCCGACGAGTTCCGGCTCGACGGCACCGAACTCCCGCGACCCGGCAACCTCTACGGCGTGAGTAAGGCCGCCGGCGAGACCCTCTGTCGGTACTACCACGACGAATCCGAAATGGGGGTCGTCTGCGTTCGGATCGGCAACCTCACCGAATCCCACCCGCCGGAGGACTACGAACGTGGCCAGGCGATGTGGCTCTCCTACCGCGACTGCGCCCACCTCTTCGAGCGATGTCTCGACGCCGACTACGGTTTCGAGATCGTCTACGGGATCTCCGACAACGACCGGAAGTACTACTCGATCGACCGCGCCCGCGAGGTGCTGGGCTACGACCCGCAGGACAACTCCGCCGAGCACGACGACGACTGATCACCGTTTCCGCCACGGAAACCGCGCGAGCTTGTGTGTATCGCTGGTCGCGACGTCGATCTCCTTCCGACGATGCTCGGTGCGCCGTGGCGAGTCAGTCGATTTCCCGTAGAAGATTCTTCGTGTCGTTCGAATCGGCTATCGTGTCCATCCGTGCATCGGTATCGAGGAGTGTTCCGACCCGCCGCTCGAACTCCGCCTCGGAGATGGTTCCGGCCGCGTACTGCCGTTTCACGACGATGAGGGGGTCGTCCTGGTCCATCCCTGACGTCGATGTCGTATTCGTTTTCGAGTACGCCCTCGTCGATTCGAGGTTCCCGATGAGTGAGAGGTAGACCGGCCAGAGCATCATGACCGAGAGAAGGACGGCCCCGGAGCCGACCGTGGCGAGCACGAGAGCGATGGGCGTCCAGAGGACTCCTAAACTCACGACGATACCGACAGACCAGAGGAGGGTAAATGCACCGAGCGGGCCGGCCAAGACCCCGAGGAGGAGTCGACCGGCAGCACCGTCCGGTGTGTAGTGCTCGATCCGTTCGTGCCACCGGTGTCGCGTCGTCAGTGGTGACGTGCTGGTGACCATTAAAGAAAGGTCACACGAGAACGATAACAATCTTTCCCTCAACGCTGCTCGAACAGGCCGTCGACGCTCTCGTCGCGTGCACGCCGTCGACGGGTATGTTCCGCGAGGCGCTGGTAGACGATCCCTCGATTCTCCTCGCGCGCGAGGTCGTAGACGAGGGTCACGAACGGGCTGGTCGCCTGGCCATCCTCTAGATCCGCTTTGGCGTAGTCGATGGCGCGGTCGAGTTGCTCGACGTCGAACCCGTCGGCCTCGGCGAGCGCCCTGGCGACGACCGCGCTCGCCTCGAAGTCGAGGGCCGCGACGTGGAGCGCGGTCCCTCGATGGGTCAGCTCGACCGGCGGGGTGTGCTCGATGTCCGGGTCGGCAGCGAACCGCACGAGGAACCCTCGAACATCGTCGACGTTGACGTCGCGGTAGTCCTCGGGGAGTGCTTCGAGGTACTCGCGAGCGTTCTCTGCGAGCCCCGTCGCGCCCGCCTGGTTCCCCTGGGTCGCGTGGTGGACCGCCGCGGTGAGTTGGATGAGGCCGTGGAGCAGCCGCTCGTCGTCGCCCGTTCGGTCGAGCCAGCACTCCTCCCAGGCGTCGTGGGCGGCGTGGTATCGGCCCGAGTTGTAGACGGCGATCCCGGCCCGGAGCGCGGGGACGACCGGGTCGGCAGCGGGGTCGTCGGTGCTCGCGGGGCGGGTCACGGGCTCACCCGCTGGCGAGGTGTTCTTCGATCAGATCGACGTTTCGCCGGTTGGCCTTGAACGCGGCGTCGGCGACGGTCCCGAGGACGGGTATCGAGCCGCTCGCCGTGTCGATCGAGATGTTCACGACCATCTGGGCCAGCGTCTTCCCTGGAACCCCGATCCGGGCGGCCTCGCCGACGATGTACATCGAGAGTATCGCCCCCGCGACGTCGCCCGAGACCGGCACGATACTGAGGATCGGGTCGGCACCGACCCGGTAGTTGGTTCCGGGGACGCGAAACGCCTCGTCGAGGAAGGTCGCGGCGGCACGCGTGCGTTTGAGCGCGGCGCGCTCGGCACGGTCGAGGTCGTCGAGGTCGAGGTCGTCAGCCATACGCTTCCCTGTCCTCCCAAACGGATAGATGCACCGCCAGCACCTGCCGACCGAACGCGTCGTCCGTCGACCTGTCCATCGGACCTCCGATCGGGGCACGCGAAGGGCTATACCCGACCGGGGACCACGGGGGACATGCGAGAGTGCTTCGAGGACATCGAGGTGGGCGACGAGCAGTCGTTTGGGAGCCGCGACGTGACCCGCGAGGAGATACTCGAGTTCGCCGAGCGCTACGACCCGCAGTCGTTCCACACCGACGAGGCGGCGGCGAGCGAGTCGCTGTTCGGGGGGCTGATCGCGAGCGGTTGGCACACCGCCTCGATGACGATGCGAATGTTGGTCGAGAACGTCTTCGAGGACTCGGCGGCGACCGGCGCGGTCGGTGTCGACGAACTCCGGTGGCCGAACCCCGTCAGACCCGGCGACACCCTCTCGGTCCACACCGAGGTCGAGGCGACCGAAGACTGGAACGACAGCCTCGGGCTCGTTCGGAGTCGAACCACGACGCTGAACCAGGACGACGAGGTGGTGCTGTCGATGGTCGGACTCTCGCTCTACGAGCGGCGCGACGCGGCCTGACCTAAGACTCGAGGACGAACAGCCCGAGCCCGGTGGTGAGAAACCCTGCCGGAACCCCGAGCACCGTGAGCGGGATCGAACGGACGCTCGCGCCACCGTCGCGGCTGTACTGGAGTTCGCCGTCGGCGACCCCTCGGTATTCGATGGGGCTGACACCAGCGATCTCGCCGCTCGTCGAGTGACACGTCGCCGTCGGTCCGAGCACGGCCACGCCGACCACGACCGCGAGGCCGAGCGCCACGACGGCGAGACCGGCCGCGGTTCTGCGCTGCATATCCGGCCCATGCCCGCACGGGGGCACCGACCGCCGGATGGTTGCGAGCGCGTGATGAACATTCATAAGCATACGGCGAGCGAGTAGGTGATATGAGCGACCACGAGTACACCCTCACCGTGCGGCCGAACGCCCACCTCCGAGTTGCGTACAACGCCGACCGCGAGGGGCTCGAACGACTGGTGCTCGCCTTCGAGTACGGCCGCGACGGTCTGGACCACGACGACGCGGCCAGCGGGGTCGACTGGCACGGCTACGAGATCGCGCTGGCTCGCGACGGCCACACCCTGCTCGGCGACAACGGCGAGGCCTCGCGCGCCATCGAGCGCGCGTTCGACCGTGGCTTCGACGACGACCGGGTCCGCCGGGGTGTCGACGCCGCGAAGGGCTACGGCCAGCGACTCCGCAACCGCGTCGAGACCCTCCGCGGGTCGGCGGACGTCGAGGTCCCCACCGACTCGGTCGAGCCACCCGAGACCATCGAGGTGCCCGGTCCCGGCGGGCGGTCGATCGACGTCTCGCTGACCGAGACCGCGGCGACGTTCGAACTCTACGAGGACGGCGGCGGTAACTGGCGCTGGCGGCTGATGCACGACGACGGCCGCACCCTCGCCGTCAGCCCCTCGGGCTACGACTCACGCGAGGCCGCCGAGGAGCTCCTCACGGCACTCAAGACCAACGCGCTCGGGGCCGAAGTCAAGGACTGACCCCTCGGCTCGAACCGAATACGGCTCTGCTTGCGCGTCCGTACTTTCCTCGTCCCTGCTCGTTTCGACTCACCGGAGCCGGGCCTCCCACTCGGGCGCGCTCATCGACTCCCCGGAGACGCCGTCCGGTCCCTGCGCGGCGAGCAGGACGGCCGCCTCGTCCATGACGTCGGGGTCCTGAACCGCCTCGCGCTCCGCCGGCGGGAGATGTGACCGCTTCTCGTCGGTGTCCCAGAACCCGGTGTTCGTGCTGCCAGCGGGGGTGATCGCGTTCGCGTTGATCCCGTCGTCGGCGTGTTCGAGCGCGACGGTCTCGGTGAGCCCTTCGAGCCCGTGTTTCGAGCTCACGTAGGGTCCCCAGCCGGCTTCGCCGTGCTTTCCGTAGGCCGAGGAGACGTTGACGACGTCCCCCGAATCGCGCTCGATCATGCTCGGGAGCGCGTAGCGCAGACAGAGAAACGCGCCGGTGAGGTTGGTTTCGAGCACCGTGGCCCACTCCTCGGGTTCGATCCGGTGGACGGGCTTGAGCTCGCTCTGGAGGCTCAACAGCCCGACCGCCGCGTTGTTCACGAGCACGTCGACCCCGCCGAACCGCTCGAGCGCCGTGTCGATCACGGCTTCGACTTCCGCCGCCCGCCGGATGTCCGCGGGTTCGGCCACGACCGATTCCGGGTGGGCGTCGACCAGCGTTTCCAGCTGGTCGGCGCTCCGTGCGGTGGCGACGACGTTGGCTCCTTCCTCGGCGTATCGCTCGACTATCGACCGCCCGATCCCGCGGCTCGCACCCGTCACGACCGCGACGGTTCCCGACAAATCCATGCTCGGGGATGGGCTGTCATGGACTTATACTCCAACCCGAGGTAACGGAGTCTACGTGCGCATTTCCCGATCACTGGCTCTGGAGGCCAGTAGAATAGTCCACGTAGAGCGCCGGGGGCATTCAGTGTTAGACACCCGGATAGGATGCGCTTCTGTCCTCACGGTGCAATTCGACGAGACGACTCTTGATAAAGACGCGCGTCATTGGCTGTTGGCCAAGACCAGCTCAAAGATACTGCTGTTCGCTAGCTGTCTCGGAGATGCGACGGTTCAATCAGGTCTAATTTCCCACCAGGATAGATGAACGCCGTGATCCCGTCATCCTCTAACTGATCACGTGGTATTTCCTCCTCTCGTTCATCCCAATCCGGTATGTACGAATCCAGTTCTGGTAACGGAACTACGATGACCACTTGGTCCTCCGGGCGGTATGTAGGATCCTCTGTAGACCAAGTCCCGCCGTTAGCCTGCCAGCGACTGGCAACAACATCGGGGAGATTTACAACCACTAGATTTCCGGGGTTCTCTTCTCCCTCCTTGTGAACGATGTCGCCATAGATGAACTGAAATTCGCCCTCTTCGTATTCTACAGACCGATCTAATGAGGCGTTGATTGGTTCGTCGCCCGCCGTTTGAACGATTCCTCCTTCGTCGTCAGGTGGGCTTTGCCCACCGCCTCCTTTGCGTGGTGTCATTGTTATGATGTTACGCTGCCGAATTCTCCGAGCTCTGCTTGAGGGTTCTCGAAAGCATCGTTTCGCCGGTTAATGTTGGGGGACAAGAGAGCTCGGCTAAACTCGCCTTGACCAACTCGTATCTCTTTGAGGAGCTCGCTCTTCCCGGAGAACGCCTTGGCCTCGTTGGGTAGGTATGCTAAGTGAGTCGGACCGATACGCCCGTTCACGTATATTCCCTGAATGTTTGAGGTGCTCAGTGCGGAGTTCATGTCTTCCCTCATCCGATATCTCGACCGATATCCGGTAGCATCGAAGCCAACCAGGGTTCGACCAAAGTCGTTCAGCAGTTCGTCGAATCTCTGAAAGTGCCAGGGTTCCCACCCGAGTACCATCGGGTTGTACTCGATGTCAACGTTGTACCTCCCAAAGCCCTCCCCGTAGAATCGCTGGAGACCGACCGAGATGTTGATCTGTCGCCGATTCTCACGAGGTGTCATTTTCTCCTCGTACGTCCACCTATCACCGAGAAACGCGTAATCGATGTACGGCTCCAACTCAAGGCATCGCTGGAGTACGTCGCCCGGATCTCGGTCTTTGAGTTTTTCCCCGTCCTCCCAATCGACCAAGATGAGCTGTTGATTGGGTCCAACGAGATCGTCTACAGGGTTGTCCAGTAGCCAGTGTGAATCGCCAACCTTCACCTGGAGAAACGGGACGGACTCGTGACCACAAAAGAGCTCGCGCTCATTAGGGTTGAACGGGTCGACTTTCGCGACGAACTGGCGTGGTGGGTAGAGTTTCGGCATGGTTCTGTTTTCAGGTGCGGTTTTGTCTCGAAGGCACCTGGTTACCACTAAGTGTCTCTACGAACTAAAGCCTTGTTCAAAGTGCGTCCAACAACTAGCGTGGGGAGCCGATTTCTGTGCACAAGAAGGGGTGGCAAGCATAAGTGGTGTGCTAAGTGACGCATATAACGAAGGACTTTAGCCCAAATCGAGAAAGAGAAACTATGACCGAACGAGTTCATTTCATTCCAGTTGGATTTGACTTTGAGCGGCTCATCTTCCCGATCTCAAAGGGACAGATGGAGGCCGATCGGGTTGTCCTCATTACGAACGCTGGTGACCTAGATGAGGAACTGAACGAGGCTGCGAAGCTTGCGGGCAATATGACCCAGCGCTTAGAAGAGTCATTCGAACTGATAGATGTCGAAGTTGAACAGAAACCTATCGAGACCGATAAGATGTTTGAGTATGAGACGCTCTATCCAATGGCATACGAGTACATACTTGACGAACTAGAGCGGGGGAACGAGGTCTTTGTCAATATCTCATCTATGCCAAGAACGGTCGCCTTCGCATTCGCTACTGCAGCAGATTCCATTATTACCGAGTATCAAGAGGAGATCGAGGAGATTCGGGATTCATTACACACCTACTATGTTTCCCCGGAAAACTATCTGGTCCAAGAAATGATGGAAGTTCTCGAGGACACTAGCGAATTTCTAAAACAGTATGAGGATTTGCGCGCACACAACATAATTAGTGATATTCAACAGCTTCTTGACCGAATCAATAAGAGAGGAGTCACCGAAGGTGCCCGAAGCCTAAACGGTCAGATGTATGTTGAGTTTCCCTCGTCCCCGCGCAGTAGCGTAGATGATTTCGAGAGAACCATTTTGGATTTCCTGTTTGAAGGGGATACAGTCGCATCAACATCGGCGCTTGCTGAAGAACTAGCGCAGGTTCTCAACGAGGAATACAACGAATCATTCCGGAGCCGAGTGCAGTACAACGTATCAAAGCTTGACGAAAAGGGATATGTGGATCGTGAGTGGGTCGGAAACCGACTGGAAACAGAGCTATCGACGATGGGGAGGATGTGGGTGAAAACACATGATAACCCGCGAATTCATGACTAGAAATCTATATATTCCTGCTTTGTATATCTATACACGAGAAAGTCATAGACGCTGAAAAGTCCGGGCGTTGCACCGCCCGAACGCGGCTTTCTCATGGAACTGAAAGCCCATGGAACTACACAGCAGCGATGGCACTATAAGCTCGGTAGAGAAGCGCACACGATGTGAGACCTTCGCGTCCACCGTGTGCCGAAACGGCGTCGTCAACGTGCGTAACGAGCCGTACGGCGATGAATCGCTATATCTGTGAATTCTTTTCCACGCAAATAGCTCGCCCTGCTCACCGAGTTGTGGCACGAAAACGTCCTGGCGGAGTCCTGCGCGAACGGAGTGAGCGCAGGGCACGCCAGGTCGTGAACGAACGAAGTGAGTGAACGTCCTGGCGGAGATTTGAACTCCGGTCACCGGCTCCGCAGGCCAGTAGGATAGTCCACTACCCAACCAGGACTCACCCTCACTACAGGAGTTCCGGTTAAACGCGTTACGATCCACCCGCCACAAGAGCCATGCCCCCACCACCCAACCCGAGGGCATGAACCGTCGACGCGTGCTCGCGAGCGCGGGCGTCGCCCTCCTCGGGATCCTCGGCGGCTGTAGCGGCGACGACGGGACGGGTGCGAACGGCTCCGAAGCGACGGCTGGCTCGACCGGAACCGACGGACCGGACGGCACGAGCGCCCGACCCACGACCGGGGCGACGAGCGGGAGCGAAACGTCGGCCCGCGAATCGACGGGGACCGGCCGACCCGTCACGACCGACGGTGAGCCAACGACCGAACCCGCGACGACCACATCTGCGACCACCCAGCCCGAGACCACCGACGCGTCGGCGACCGTGACGACCGGGAGCGATGGGACGGCGACACCGCCTCCCGATCCACAATCGACCCAGTTGGGAGAGGGGGCAGCCATCACCTTCGAGGAGGGTGGGTCACGGGTCGTCGTCACCGGGACGATCATGGCCCAGGACGGCTGCCGGCGGGCGGTGCTCGACTCGGTCCAGTCGGACGGCGGGACCCTCGTGGTCTCGGTGGGTACCGAGCGCGATGCCGGCACGGACGTGATGTGCACCCAGGCGCTCACGCCCGTCGAGTACCGGTTCGCCGTCACCCCCGACGACCTGCCCGACTCGGTGCGAGTGGTCCACGACGGCGCTGGCGACCGACGGACCGTCGCGACGACCGACCGGACCGGCTGATCCGTTCGGGCCCCGAAACCCGGCCCGGACGGGGATCCGACGACACCGCGAAACCGCCGGAGGGAGGCGGTCTCGGCGGTGACGACAACGCTTAAGCGCACACCGGCTCTGGATTCGCCAATGGGTGCGATAGAGGATATCTACGCGGATCTCGATGCCGACGTGCCCGAACCCGAGTTCCGGGAGGCCGTCGAGCGGAAGGTCGAGGAGATGGGGGGCCTCGCCGACGAGGAGACCGCCGCGATGTTGATCGCTCACGAGCTCTCGGACGACGAGATCGAGGGCGTCGCCGACATCGAACCCGGCATGGAGGAGGCGGCCTTCGCGGCGAAGGTCCTCCGGATCGGCGAACTCCGTACGTTCGAGCGCGACGACGAGGACCGGGAGGGCCGAGTGGTCAATCTCGACGTCGCCGACGAGACGGGCCACATCCGGGTGGCGTTCTGGGACGACCACGCCGAGGCCGCCGTCGAGGAGCTCGAAGCCGGCGACGTCCTCAAGATCGCGGGCCAGCCCCGCGAGGGCTACAACGGGCTCGAGGTCAGCGCGTCGGACGCCCAGCCCGCCGACATCGATATCGACGTCGACCTCGACGAGGCCGACTCGATCGGCGGGCTCTCGCTCGGCCAATCGGACGTCTCGCTCACCGGCATCGTGCTCGACACCGACTCCGTCCGCACGTTCGACCGGGACGACGGCTCGGAGGGCCGGGTCTCGAATCTCACGCTCGGCGACGAGACCGGGCGCGTCCGGGTCACGCTCTGGGACGACCAAACCGAACTGGTCGAGGAGCTCTCGCCCGGTACCACCGTCGAACTCGTCGACGCCTACGTCAGGGAGCGAAACGGCGACCTCGAACTCCACCTGAACGACCGGAGTTCGCTCGACGAGGTCGAGGCCGACGTCGAGTACGTCGCCGAGACGATCCCGATCGCGGCGCTGGAGATCGACACCACCGCCGACATCGGCGGCGTGGTTCGCTCGGCGGACCCGAAGCGGACCTTCGACCGGGACGACGGCTCCGAGGGGCAGGTCAGAAACCTCCGGATACAGGACGACTCCGGCGACATCCGGGTCGCGCTCTGGGGCGAGAAGGCCGACCGGGATCTCGGCCCCGGTGACGAGGTCCAGTTCACCGACGTCGAGATCCAGGACGGCTGGCAGGACGACCTCGAAGCCTCGGCGGGCTGGCAGGCGAGCATCATCGCGCTCGGCTCCGAGTCGACGACCCGCACGGCCGAGACCGACGCGGCGGAGGCGTCGGGGAGCACGGGCCTCGACGCGTTCTCGGGGGACGGGGACCCCTCGTCCGAAGGCGACGAACCGGCGGCCACCGACGACCAGCCCGCCGACGACGCCGCACCGGGTGAACCGATCGAGTTCACGGGGACCGTCGTCCAGGCCGGCGACCCCGTGGTGCTCGACAACGGCACGGAGACGATGCGGGTCGAGACCAGCGTCGACGTCCACCTCGGCGAGGAGGTCACCGCTCGCGGGCCGGCGTCGGACGGTCGGCTCGATGCCGACGATATCGTGTAGCGTCACGGAACGCTTATGAGTGAAACAGTCGCCCGTACTGCTATGAGCGTCGAGCTCCCGTTCGCGCCCGTCGATGCCGTGATCCGGCGACGGGCGGGCTCGCTTCGGGTCAGCAGCGAGGCCACCGAAGCCCTCGCCCGCCGGATCCAGCGCCACGGCGCGGGGCTCGCCCGCGAGGCCGCCGACCGGGCGACTGCGGACGGGCGCAAGACGCTACGAACCGACGACTTCGACGCCGAACCGCCCGAGGACGACCCCGAACTCCCGGTCGCACCGGTCGACCGCATCGCCCGTCTCGATATCGACGACCGCTATCGCGTCTCGATGGACGCCCGGGTCGTCCTCGCGGCGCTCCTCGAACGGTACGCCGAGCGGGTCGCGGCCGCGGCGGCGGTGCTCGCACACCACGCCGGCCGGCGCACCATCACGCTCGCCGACGTCGAGACCTACTTCGAACTCGAACCGTACTACACCCCCCACCACACCGGATGAGATTCGGCTACTCCACCGACTGCCTCCGACACGACCCCGGCCCGCGCCACCCCGAGAGCCCCGACCGGCTCCGGGCGATCCGGCGCGGCCTCGCGCACCGCCACGGCGTCGAGTACATCGACGCCGACCCGATCACCCCCGAGACCGCCCGTCGAGTCCACGACGACGACTACGTCCAGGAGTTCAGGGAGTTCTGCGACTCGGGCGGTGGCCAGTGGGACCCCGACACCGTCGCGGTCGAGGCGACCTGGGAGGCGGCATGCAAGAGCGCTGGCCTCGCGGTGTGGGCCGCCGAGGAAGCCGTAGCGGGCGCGACGGGACGTGACACGCCGTTCTCGCTCGGTCGCCCGCCGGGCCACCACGCCGTCGCCGACGACGCGATGGGCTTTTGCTTCTTCAACAACGCCGCGGTCGCCGCTCAGGCCGTCCTCGACGACGGCCTCGACCGCGTCGCGGTGATCGACTGGGACGTCCACCACGGCAACGGCACCCAGGACATCTTCTACGACCGTGACGACGTCTGTTACTGTTCGATCCACGAACACGGCCTCTACCCCGGCACCGGCACCGTCGACGAGACCGGGACCGGCGAGGGGACGGGCACGACGGTCAACATCCCCTTCCGGGCGGGTAGCGGCGACGCGGCCTACGTCGAAGCGATCGAAACCGCGTTCGCGCCCGTGCTCGCGGGCTTCGACCCCGACCTGCTCCTCATCAGCGCGGGCTTCGACGCCCACGTGAACGACCCGATCTCGCGGATGTCGGTCTCGACGGAGGGCTACGGCGTGCTGGCGGCGCGCGCCCGCTCGCTCGCCGACCGGCTCGATGCTGCGCTTGGGTTCGTGCTCGAAGGCGGCTACGGTCTCGAAACGATCGCCGACGGTGTCGAGATGACCAACGAGGTCTTCGACGGCTACGAACCGGTCGAGCCCGACGACGAGGTCGACGACGAGGCCCAGAGCGTGATCGACGACGCCCGCGCGGCTCACGGACTCGGCGAGAAGTAGGCCGCGAGCTCCGTTCCGAACTCCTCGGCCAGCGCGCCGATCTCGTCACCCTCCAGAACTTCGTAACCCTCGCCGAGCGCGGTCTCGATGTCCGCTCCGAGCGCGACGTCCTCGAACACCCCGGCGTCGAGGAACGCGCGGGCGGTGCGATACTCGCGCTCGCGCTCGACGACGTACCGCTCGCCGTCGACGAACGGGCCGTCGCAGTCCCGGTCGGCGTAGGTCTCGTAGAACCGCGCGGCGTGCTCGCGTGCGGCCACCGGCGGGCCCTCGTGGCGTTCGATCGCGGGTCGGCGGGCGACGGCGAGTTCGAGGAACAGCACCGCCGTGTCGTCGGCGAACGCGGCCCTCCGGAGCACGTCGAACCCCTGCCCGTCCAGCGCGGTCACGATGCCCGACACCGACTTTTCGAGCTGGGGGTAGAGCTGGTCGTCGACGATGTCGGGTGCGTCGAACCGCACCGCGAGCGGGGTGGTGCCGCGGCGCTCGACCGCCCGCTGCACGCCGTCGGCCGAGAGCGGAACTGGTGATTCGGCCGTGAAGAGCGCCTCACGCGGGTCGGCCAGGAGGTCGCGGGCGTAGTGCTGGAAACGTGCGAGGTTCGTGGCCGAGAGCACCGCCGCGACGTTGCGCCCGGGGTCGGTGGGGTCGACCATCGTCAACGGGTCGGCGAACGAACGGCTCCCGTGGGATTCGGGGTCGAACTCGAGGGGCGGGTGCCAGTCGGCCGCGGCGGTCACCAGCGAGCGGAAATCGCCGTGCTCGACGACGAGGAGCTCCGTGAGGTAGCCCGAGAACCCCCGCGTGCGGAGGTCGCTCCCGTAGACGCCGATGGCGTCGAGGAAGCGCTTCGCGAGCCTGACCTCGCCGGCGAGCGCGTCGTCGAGACGCGCTTCGAGGTAGCGGGTGTGAAACGGCGTGCGGTCGACCGCCGACCGGATATCACTCGCGCGTTCGACGCGGTAGCAGGGCACGAGGTCGACCGCGAACCCGTCGAACTCGCCGACGACGTAGGGGTGCTCGGCGTACTCCTCGTGGGCGTCGGGGAGGACCTCGTGACCCACCGCGAGCCCGTAGCGTTCGAGGTCCGTCCGCGGGAGGTCGGGCGGGAATCGAACGAACAGGTCGATATCGCGGTCGCCGGGGAGCCAGGTTCCTCGGGCCGTGGAACCGACGTGGAGGGGGTCGGCCGCGACGGGGAGACCGTCGAGCGCCGCAGCGGTGTGTTCGGTGAGCCGGGCGACGGCCCCGTCGAGACGCGCGCGCTCGTCGTCGTCGGGCGTGACGCGGTCGCGAACCCGCGCGAGCACGGCGTCGAGGGCGTCGCTCATGGCCCGGCTACCCCACCCGCGGGCGAAAACGTGTCGGTCGAAAGCGAAACGGCTATGAACGAACTCCCGCTTCCCACAAACAGGGCCGCCGTAGCTCAGCTGGTAGAGCACCTGGTTGTTACCCAGGTTGTCCCAGGTTCGAGCCCTGGCGGCGGCGCTTTCTCCAGCGAACACGACGGCCAGCGGAGCGTGGCGCGCCACAACAGAAGCGATTTTATGGATTCACTGACGAGTGGTTCGTGAACGGGCCCTTAGCTCAGTGGTGAGAGCGCTCGGCTCATAACCGAGTGGTCGTTGGTTCGAATCCGACAGGGCCCATCCACTCCGTTGGCACTCCGTGGCCACACCGCTCCACAATTCTCAGGGCTGTTACCGCCACAAAACGGGATACTACCATTTCTGATATGGTACTACTGACGGAGAGTCCAGTTGTTTTCGCACTGCCCTGGGCGTCGTATGGCACTCTATGATTGCCGAACACTCATGAAGATATGAATGTTTGGTGGACTAACCAACAAAATCGCACGACATCACGAAAATGAGATGAGGTGAAAGGGTATGGTTTCTACTGGAACCATGTGTTCGTCCCTGATCAATTCTGTCTGACTCCCAACTATCTTCTGTCATGAGTCCGACTACCATGATGCGGGACCGAGAACGTTCGTCTCTCAAAGGGAGTCGTGAGTGATGCCAGGAGTCTCCCTTTGGGGGAACTGGTTTCCCCGCTAACAGCGGCTTGTGTGTGTCGGCAAGTGCTTTGTGTTCTGACGGTATTCGGTTCGAACACTAATCTGGCGTCTCAAATTGGGGTTTTGCGTTCATAGACCACTGACGTGAGTGGGAGAACACGACAGGCTTCTCCTTCCCATCCTTAATTGCCTCCCCACAGTATCTCTCAATCTCACTTCGGTACTTGTCAATTCTGGTATCTGTAAGCAGAGATAGTCTGGGTTTTATGTTTCTAATTGGTTTGAGGAGGTAGAACTGCTACAAGAGTTGGATATCATTATAGAGCACGTCCTACGTGATTAAAGTAGATCGATCCGTTCACAAATGATATGAGACTCACAACATGAGAAGCACCCCGATCAATACCTATCCTGCTCGATTGAAAGCGAAATCGGTAACATAGATGAACTTGTGGATAGATGCAGAGAGTTATTTGAAATCTCTATTGGCTGCCGAAAACCGACTTCGGAGGAAAAGGATAGAGCCATAGAGTTGATGATGAGGTCGGCAATCGGTAATATCTCACTCACTCCTGAAAACAGAATTGAGATCCAAAAGTACCCACCAGGAGGTGCTACTAATCATTACTCATTGGATAAGTCGCTAAAGATGGATTATGCGGCTTTTGTGATTCTCTCAGAACACAGCGACGTAGTTGGTGGCCCATATATACCCATGTTCCGGTATGAGCGATTGATCCAAAGAAGATTAAACAAGGATGGAAACTACGCTACGGCGCTCATTCGTCAGATAGCACTATCTCATACGTATTTTAGAATGAAAACGGGTATTCAAAGTGGGAAATGGGTTGAAAAGCTCGGCTGGTGGCAGTCTCTCAAATGTGCTTATCGGGGCGAAAAGCTATTCGACAGTGAGGTTTATCACTGTCTTCAGGATGTGTGGGACGTTCGGTGTAACTATGCTCATGAATGGCGTGTATATATTGAAGATGACATTTCTGAGTCAGTGAAGGAAGCCTACCCAAGAGGAATCTATGCCTTGTCGAAAATATTAGAAAAAGAACTTGGTAGGACGTATGAAGAATATTCTGGGAAAAAGCCCACAAAAAGACTCCCCTCGCACCATGCTCGGAGAGAGTATATGCCAGATAAAGGAGGTTCTTCCGGATTCAAAATCACACGATATAAATGTCAATCGTGTGGTGAATCTTTCGATCCCTGGACAAAAGGTTACAAGAGGTGTCCAGAGTGTGGTGCGAAACATGACTTCTTAGAGCAACAGTCGTAGCTCTATTTATGATTTAGTTACTTTTGACTATCAATTACCCTTCTCTGGTCAGGGGTCTTGTGAGTTCGGAGTTACCAGTACATTGCGATAGGGTGAATGACTTTTGTCGGTCCTTTGATCCGCATATGCTCATCGCTCATGTCCATATTGTTCTCATTTGCTACCTTCAGGAGTATATTCGAAAGTTCCTCGATCTCGTTATCAGATATAGAATAGCTTTTTGCAAGACGGAGGGTATCTGTGGGTTCCCACGCCGAATTCATAGACACAATATAATCAATCCGACCAAATAAACGATATTTCCGTGGTTGAGAAAACGCACGAGATTCAGGAATCAGTATCTGATCTCTGTCGAGGAGAGCACCGTATGTCCCAGTTTCATCTGATTCAAGTTTGACCGGAACCCTATCATTGTTTAGAATCTTAGAAACTTCGACAAATGCTTCATTTATTCGTGTGTCAGTGGTATCATCTATATTTTGACCAAGATTCAGATCGATATCATTCGAATCATCATTACTCACCTCATCTGCTACTCTCATTAACTTCTCATTGGCTTTGTTGATGGTTATTGGAACTGACTGAGCCAATTCGAAACGGAAAAACGACATCGGCTCAACCACACCTCTCACTTCTATAATATCACCTCCCGATAGGCTTACATTATTATCTGATGGGTCCTTGATTTCCCTACCACTCTCTCGAATCACCTCACGGAGTGTTTGGAGTCGGTAGGGCATAGTAATCTCAACCTGTTTTTCAAGGCTTTCCGTACTCATTTCGCTTGCTTCCACTTCACCACCTCCGAACATTCCTGGGAGCGTAAACCCACCAAAAGTACGGCCACGAACTTGGTCACTCGTATCTTCTGATTCGCCCCGTTCTACTTCCAGACCCTCGCCTAATGAGGAGAGATATCCATTCACGCTGTTGTCGTCTAAGTAAACAAGTTCTCGTAGATCGCCTGTTACCTCTCCATCAGCCATACTCATTACATGATGGTCAATAATAATAAAAGATTCTCTTCGATTCACACTCGTTTCACCTTATAGTTCGTCAATACCACCCTCACCCCCACCAAAGTCGGCCCGTTCCGTACGGCCACGATCTTCCACATCCGAATAGTCCTTGGGCGTTCGACCATCGTCTTCGGACTCAGAATCGTATGAATCGGCGTGAGGACAATCGTCGTCGTGAAGAATGTGTCCCGCCCCACCGATCGACTCTACTTCACAGAACGAACATCGTGCGTACGTCTCACCACCGTACTCAGGTGCCTCAACGTGGTGAGTGATTTCGGGGAGACTCTCGTCGGTCGTATCAGTGACCTTCGTCCCACCGTCAGTTGCCACGTTGCTCTGAGCTATCGCAGAGGCCGCTGAGAGGACCAGCGGTCTATCCTGAAGCCTATCGACGTGGACACAGTGGCTATGATGCTTGAATCCGAGACAGGAACATCTGACCGGCTCACCACCATCTACGAACACACTATGAGCGTCGTGGCCGGGCCGACGAACGTTGATGACGCCGTTGGCGCAGACGGTTGTTTCTAAGGCGACACTGCTTTCACTATGACTTTCGTTGGCTTCCATGCTGGTTTGCTCCAGCGACCGGGTGAGGTGCTTGAACACCTCGCCCATTCCTTCGAAGAATGAGCATCCAGTCGCTACCTCAGGGTAGTACTCGCATCTACTTAGTTGTTTGGTCGTATAACAAAGCAAAATACTTTGGTGGTAGCCACGGAGATCTCATTGATGGCTGACGACGATCCTGATCCCTCTGACCTGAGTAATGGCGAAGATGGGCGTCGAAATATATCAGAATAGTTAGGAGTCCCAAGGAAATCTAACTGGGGGTGGATGAAAGGGATGTGCGTGTAGATTATATATTTCAGACAATGGTGGGAACCCCCTCCCTCCAAAACATTAGTATATGGAATCCCATCAACCCCTATTTTCAAATTTATATAAAATTTGGATTTGACACCAGATTATTGGCCGCCATTGACAGTAATATCACACCAATTCGTTCCGATACTGCTCCCAACATTGTTCACAGACCTGTGACTCTTCTTCTTGAGCATCAGTGGTGTTGCCTTCTACGCCAAGTGCCAGATAGTAGTGTGGTGGATTATCAGAAAGTGAATCTCCACAGAGTGAACAGCGCATTGTTCGATGAATGTGAAAGGAGTTTCATGTACTTTCTGTTGTTCCTAAATGTCATAACGACACTACGACAATCGTTGTTTAATATCTTCCCAACAGTCGTTACATAATTGAGTTTTATCATTCGCTTGAATGTCAAGAGCTGCTGACGAACGTTTCTTATCCACAATACGGAGATCAACATAGTATCGAGGACGTTCGGCTGAAATGGGTTTATCGCAGATTGGGCAGGTCATGAGATACCATACGTAGCTATTTCAATAAACCTAACTAATCATTATTGTGGCTGATTCAGATTGTCCTCTTAGGGCGGTTGGTCATCAAACTGATTTCTCAGTACGACCTCTATTCCCTCCCGAACCAACTCGGATGCTTCTTGGCTTGAGATCCCATGCTCTTCGCCCAACGCTACCAGGGTGGTTTCCCTTGGAACTCTGAAGTACCCCTCTTCCAGAGCTGTCCGAAGGAATCGATGCTGTTCATCGGTCAAAGGGTTTCTCTCACTGGTGTCCATTGGACTTCAACAAACAATAATAACTATTCTACACGGAAATAGTCCCTGTGGTTACACTCATCGGTTGAATCTGAAATCCATCAGACGGAGATAGAAATTTAATCGAGGTATCTGCTTCTATGGAACATGGACCGATGATGGGTTCCTGTGGAGCGTTGTCCAACATGACCCACATAGCTGGGCTTCAGTTCGCTTGTTCGATTCACTTCCGCCTTCGTCTTGGAGGATCATTCTATGACGGGCCGGTTGTGGGTCAGCTACCGTGTCGCCACAGATTGGACATTCAGGAGGCATAGTTTGTGAGCGGTATTAACCAGTCAGTCAGGTACGTATGACCTTAATGTTATTAAAAATACTCAATCCAGCATAGTTGGCCGAACCATATCTATGAGTGCGTATTCATGAACTTATCAATTCTTTTAGAGCGTCCACAATCGCTTCACGACAGTCTCCAAGAGAAGAGGACTCGGTACCATCCATAGCTCTTTGAGTCACTGTCATGGGCCTGTGAACGCCCACAAATGGCTGTGATTCCCACCACTGTCCTTGACGGCCACCACCGACTTCAAGCAGCGAAGGAACTGGGGTTCGATGAAATATCCATCAAACGGTATTCAGACCTCTCCGACGCTGAGAAGGAGGATTGGCAGTTTACCGAGAACACTCATCGGAGGAATATGGGTGAATCCCGTAAGCGTGACCTCATCGAAGAACGCTTCTTGATATTGGACGGACGTGGTGAACATCAAACCGACTCTGAGATAGCTGAATTTCTTGGGGTTGGTGAAACGTGGGTACGTGACACAAGACATTCACTAAACTCTAAGAACCGCATTGGTGCGGAATTTAGAGACAATTCCAGTAAGCGTGACGACGTTCGTCAGGCTATCGAAGACGATCCTGATGCGTCGAACGTCACTATTGCCGAACGCACTGACGTAAGTGACCCTACGGTGGGGAAGGTGCGTTCGGAGATGGAACAAGAATCTGATATACCATCAGAACAAAAATGATAGGATGGTGGTAACTCACGTCCGTATAGAAACCCATCAAATGCCTCACACTCGATTGTGGCCTGAATACGATCTTACCACTCACAACTCTTTGAGTCACCACTATGCCACTGTGAGCGCCTTCAAAGGACAATGACGACCACAGCCATCAGCCAAACAGAACTTACACCATGCCGTGGTATTTGCCTCTGAGCTTCCGGATCGGCTTCGCACCCTCGGTATCAATATCGTTGACTTCGATTAGCTCATCCCAGATCTCTTGTTGCCGAACATCGGCCATCTCTTTCAAAATATCGTCGGATGGATTCTCTGGAAACCGTGGGTGAACGTCGGTTCCTTGTGCTAATGAGAGAAACGCCAAAGCGATTTCTTCGATAGAGAAGTTTCCTGATAGTGAAACTCCGTCTACCTGCTTCCACATCCATTTGGCTCGTTCAATTTGGTAATCCGAACAGCCGAGGATATTCCCAAAGGTTTCAATATCGCTTTGCTGGCCGTGCATCTGGTGGTAACGTCGGTAATCACGGTCATAGCGGCCACTATCAAGTTGGTTGAGATAGTCCCACTTTCGTTGTCTCCCTTCATGCCGACGAACGTATGGAACTTCACCGTTGTCAGGGGACCAACGTGGGTTGAACCACGTTCTCCGATCGGGATTGCGCTCAGTCGAGCGATATTCACGATCCCGCCGATTAAAGTGCTCCTCACTGGTTAGTGACCCATCTGTTTCGCCACGGCTCAAATTGTCATGGCTTTCAACAGCAACCGATGGTGTTGGCCCGACCTCCAAATCCGGTGACGCATGAGGATTCTCGCCTGACCTATCAGAAACGTCGTATCCAGCAGCACTCATCGATAGCTCACGAATCGGTGTTTGTTTTATAGAACTCTACCAACCGGCGTACCGTAACATCGTAGCTCTCAGTAGAACGGCTTTTCACGTCGTCCAAGGAACCTTTCGTACCCGGATAGATCTGAATTGTCGTCGGGGAGGGATTGTTATCGCTCATAGTTTTGTTTCTGTGTCCGTTCGATTTCTTATGGAATTGCTATAGATATAAATCTCATAATTATGTCGAACACGCAAAGCAGACTGGTTCTGAATGGCCATTTATAAATATCCCGGTAATAATAGTGTATAGATAGGAGCAGTGGAAAGCACTGTGTAGCAGTGGCTATCTTATGCGGTGCTGGCGACAGTCGTGCTGAAATTGTGCAGCGAGCGAAGTGAGTAAACAATGAGACGAGAAAATTCTATAGCGGTGAGCCAAGGCGAACAGGATCTACTTGATGAGTATTCGGAGCTGCGATTTCACACGACCAAATTACCATACGGAATCGCCATTCAGCAACTTATCTCTGAAGCAACTGACATCGACGTATCCGAGCAACTTTCTCCAACTGGTGATACTGATATAGAGAACTGAATCTTATTGACGGCTACGTTTTCTGATGAATCGGACGACGACTGACTGTTTTGAGATTGTCTGAATCTCACTGCGGCTATCGATTTTCGACTTTTGCAAATGGCTGACTTTCATTTTGGCGAGCTTGGCGACGAACAGTATTTTCGACTCACTAACGGCGATTCCATTTTCCTTTACGAACACCAAATCGGTGCCTTGGTTGAGAACTCCGTAGAGGATGTGTTTGGTGATGGGAATGTGGTCCACCACCAATCAGGAGCGAAGTGTGACAATCGACCCGAGAACTTTGAGACGCTGACCTACTCGGAGCACTCCCAACTTCATAACAATGGGGTCTGGGAAACGAACGAAGACGGGTTTCCTGAACTTCAGATGCCTGAATACGGTGATGTGACGAAGTACGCTACTGCTGGCGACTGAATAGTTTTCAACCAAACGGATTTCGAGCGACCTATATCAATATGATGACAGACGACACTAACGACGTTGCGACCAAACAGAATAGTCACGAGCGACCAACAATAGTCGAACACGCCGGGATTCTGGAAGATGACGATGGTGTTGAGCATATTGTTCTCATGGACCAAAGTGGATATGCTGAAACACGGACGGCAGAAGATGACCGTTGGGGAAAGGACTGGAAAGACTATTGAACGACCTCTTTTCGAAGATGTCTACGACAACTGACGATCCTAACGACTCTAACGACGAATCCGATACGAAATTTGACAGTGGTTCCTATGGCGAAGCGTCATTCGGGAATGTGGAGAGTGTAATCTAAATGGATAGTAATGATGTTTATCAATCTATACTACTATCAGTTTCGTACGACAGTGAAGTTCACCCTTCGTCTCCACCGTATTCTCGTTCGATGGGGGTTCCTCAAGCACCCTCTTGGACGGGAGTACGCTAAGAAGCACATTGGGTTGTTGGGCGGCTATAAGCGGGTAAGCGGAAGTGGCTGATCCAGCCAAAACAATTGTCTATCCATACCCGCTTTATCATTTTGTGAGATTGATTGTCAATATGGCCAAGAGCCAGAAGAACTATGATGTTCGTACATGGTTCTTTATTTGGGAAGTGGCCTGATCCAGTCAGAGTAGCCTAACACCGCTTCCCACTTCGTGCCTACTTGCCTCTGACAGTTGAATAGCGATTGAATAGCGGCTTTTAGAACCTACTTACCTACTATGAGCGACGACACTAACGACATTTCGAACGAACAGTACGCCAAACAATGCTATCAACAGATGAGAGACGTGGAAGACGAAGCGACCTTCGATATTAGCGCATATGTTGTGACTGCGTTCGCAGAGGCGGGTGATTAACAGCCCAATGTCAGCTACTTCATACGAATACTCAGAGAATCCATATAACGAAGGCCCCTATGGTACGTTGGATTTCATCGATCAGACCAACATCTACCGACTTCAGAATCAGTGGTCGAACGATGGAGTCCCGTTAGACGCCGATAGCAACATCAAGAGGCTGTTGCGGTCCATCGGAACAGCCTTAGATTACTTCGACCAGCGAGCTGCCTATCTGAAAACACAGACGAACGTTGTGGAGGCTGACGGAAGTTCCCTGGATAACATCGGTTATCTGGCGAACGTCCATCGGAAGACGAATGAGCCCGATGAGAAGTATCGTATCCGCATTATCGCAACCGTATGGGCGTCACTGTCGGGAGCAACCTTTGACGAAGTAGCACGCTTCACAGCCTACGTTTTGGACACAGATGTGACTAACGTCACACTCCGCCCCGTAGAGCACGAACCGTTGGTGAGAATTCGGGTAGATGGAACTCTTATTGAGCAAAGCCCGTTTACTGCCGACGAAATTGCTAACCTCTGCAATCGGGTGATCCCACTGGATTCGAACTGCATCTTCGAACTCTCAGGCACGTTCCGCTTCAAGGATATTGGAGCCGAAGATGATCCATCGAAGGGCTTCACGACGCTACCCGCCGACGAAGACGTTGGTGGGACACTCAGTGGTAACGTAAGCAAGTCTGATACGGAGTAGGGACGAACTTCTCCCTGATTGGAAGGAGAATCGTTCAACGATAGTCACCTTCAGAACGGTAGCCAAACAGTTCTTTCCAGAGCCAGTTGGCTCGGTGCGCTTTGTGCGTTTGACAATATTTCGAGCTTTATGTAACTCAGCTCAGAATTGATGGACATGACAACGGTCCAAATCACCTTTGAAGAAAACTTGCGAGATAGCGGCCTGTGTCCCCATTGTGGGACCGATATTAGTAGAGACAATCAGAACCATGAATAATTGATAAATGAGTGTCACAACCAGTACTGATATTGACCTATCTTCGGTAGCAGCACCGACTTCAGAATCAACCTCCGATCGCTGTTCGACGATTGGGTGTTCGAACAAGTATGTGAGTGATGGCCGCTGTAAAGAATGTCGTGACGCTACGGCAATTCCAGTAGCAGACAGCCACGAAGATATTGACTGGTCGAAAACTGCTGGTGGTCGGATACCAAGCTCACTAAGCGAGCGACAGCAGTGGATGGGTGCTATAGTGGGTGATGATGGCCACAAACTACCGTTTGCTCCGTGGGGCGACCGTGATCACCCCGATGGCGACGATGATACCGATTCTCGATTCCAGTGGGGGATTAGTGACAACTACGTTAGTGGAACGAAAGTCGAAGACGAATTAGAACGATCCTCTGAAATTCAGGATCTGGCGTTCATTCAGCAGGAAGATGATCCCCACGCTCACGTTGACTTTGATGATGTTGTTGACCCGGAGATTGGTGAGACTCACCCTGCTGTCTCGAAGATTTTGAACCAGTTAGGATTCACATTCGTAGAAGTCTCCCAATCAGGAAATGGGATTCATGCCTCTTACTACGGCGTGCTACCAGATGGGGTCAAACAAGCTGAATGGGATCTGGATGACGAACCCTTTGGTGCGAACGATGATCTTCCCTCAATAGAAATCTATGATGGGAAGCGACAATTGCTTGTCACCGGCGAACACGTTCGTGGCACACCAGCAGCAGTCCGTTCATGGGATGACAGTGGTCTTCGTGAGCTTTTAGAAGATCATGATCAGTTCCCAGACACCGTTTCGACTCCCTCCGAGAAATACGATGATTTCGACGTTGATGACTATGAACCGGACGTTGCTGGGAGTGGTGAAACCGACGATATTCACGACGTGTTTGCGGCTGTTAATCAACTGAACTACCAGCACGTTGCCGAGAGAACGATTGTCGATTCGTGGAACGACAGTGCTTCGACCTCAGAAGGAGCGAGAGCGTTTCACCCCACTTGGAGTCCAAACAACAACGGAACGGCGAACATCATTACTGATACTGGATGGGACTATACTGGCGGGCGAAGCTACGGTGGTGCCGTCACGATGGCACTTCTCGATATGGGGGAAGTCGACCCGAAGAACATCACTCAGTCGGAAGTCCGTGGTAGTCTGTGGTTCAAAGGCGTTGACCACCTTCGTGATCTCGGCTTCGAAATCCCAGAGTTGGTAGATTTTCCTGACGGCGGTGACGACAGCACAAATCCTATTCCCGAACCACGTCAGTGTGACCCACCAGAACTGAAAGAGCGTGTTCCCTTCGACGCCGAGAAGGAACGTCAGCAGTTAGAAGACGAAGAATATGGGGCGTTCATTGACGCCACTGGTCCTGTTGTGTGGACACAACCCTGTGGATGGGGGAAAACGACGAGCAGTATCCGTGGCGCTGACAAACGTGACCGACGAGCAGGAACAGCCTTTCCCACCCACAAGAAAGCTCACGAATCCATTACGGACCCGAACACACCTGATGACATCTTTCACCTGAAAGGACCAACGTGGCCCAAGAATCTCACTTGCCTGGAGGCAAAGGCCAACAACCGTCAGTGTCCCGAGCACGGTGATGAGCAGTGTCCATTGATGTGTTCGCTTTTTGAACGGGATGCTGATGACCCGCTCCGGCAAGAGTTTGAGCGGCTGAAGGAGATATATGGAGCTGTTTCAGCGCACTATCATTTTGACCCACACAACGGTGAACAGTGCGAGTGGTCCACACAATTTGATGAACTGGCTTCACAAACTCATGTTGCTTGTGTTCAAGAACATCAAACTCTCAAAAAACTCCGTGAAGACAGAGACATCTTGATTGACGAAAGCAGTCGTCTGATGAAGCACAAAGAGGGTGCTTCTGTTGAAGAACTTCTGAATGGCGCAGATGTGCTTGAGGCTATCAACGGAGTTGATCGAAACTACGGTGAACTGGCGACCTTCGCACGCCGATTAGCCGAAGGCATCCGAGTCGGTGATGGGTCCGACGTAGAACCACCATCGATTGAATGGACCAGCGAAACTGACGTGATGAAAGCAGAGACGTTGGCGGCAATTCGAATCAAGTTCAACGAACACCTCCGTAGCCAAGTTGAGAAGGGGCATGATTCGCCCGTCAAACCGGGGGTTATCGACGTGATCATAGGATTCGCCGCCCAATGTGGATTGGATACTGACGCCTGTGCGAAAGCACTGGGTGGCGCAAAAGCACTTGGCTCATGTCCCTGGTGTGACTCACGTCTCTCCAACCAGAACGGAAGACGAGTCTGCGTCAACGAGGACTGTGGGTGGGTTGAAGGTACTGATACCTACCTCCCTCCTGATGCTGAGAAAGCACGTTTCATCGCCATCAAACGGAATGGGGTGAGTGGACAGTCCGAAGCCGCTGTCATCACGATTCCGAACCTCAGTGATCTCCCCAATAGCCCACTCATCTTGGATGCCACAGCCACCCCGAAGAAGGTTGAGGGGTTATATGGTCGTGAACCCACTGTCGTTGGCGACGATCACAACGTCCAGATGAATATGAGAGTGACGCAAATCACTGATGGGGCATATCATGGAAGTGCCTTCGATAACCCGAACCTCATCAAGCGATTCCAGACGTTCATTGACTGGGTTTGTAAAGAATATGACAACCCGCTATTCGGAGCGAAGAAGGATATACTGAAACGCTTTGAGTTCGCTGACAACGCCGTCACTGAGCACTATGGTGGACTCCGTGGCCTAAATCACGATGATTGTGATGTCGTAATCGCTTTGGGCGCACCCCATTGGCACATCGATGATCTTGAACGAGACGCCGAACTACTCTCTGGTGGCATAGCCATTGATAACGGGTTAGAAGTTGGGGGTGTCGAATACTCTCTCCGGCGGGAGAATGGTGAATTGGTTGCCAACCCACCGACCTACCGACGACTCCAGTACGTTGATGACGACGAACGTGGACTGGAGTTTCCGGTCAAAGAGTTCTCTGGGCTGGTTGGAGATTTGTTCTACGAAAAGCGTGAGAACGAGTTAGAGCAACTTGTTCACCGAACCCGGCCAATCACATCGGACACCCCTATCGATGTCTATCTACTCACGAACGTCGTCACCGATCTCCCTGTTGATGAGGTGAGTGAGTTGGATACTCTGGTCGGACAAGCAAAGGGCCGTAGTGAGACGGTCACTCAACTGGATGTCCCAGATGGAGCAAAGGATTTGGTGGAGTCGTTGGATCCCAGTGAGACATTTACACGTAACGACCTGAAGGATCGGAGCGAAGTCGGTGGGCGAACCGTTGAGAACTGGGTATCCTCTCTCATCGACATGGGCATTATCGAGCCAACTGGCGAAACGAAACTTCGCTCGGAAGTGCTGACCATAGCAGAGTAAATTGGCTACCACCCCCAAATCTCATGCCAATCATGAGCGTTCGGGGTTGGGCAGGAGTTTATGTCAAATTCTAATAATCAGAACGAACGCATCGTAATAGAGTACCCTATTACGGGACATTCGCTCTGGAGTAAATTAACTGACACTAACACACCCCCGAATACTATCGTTTTGGCTTGAGATTTTCGTCGGCGGTTCAGTAGCATAGATTTCTGAATATGCGGTCAAAGTAACAGAGTTTTCAATATGAAAGACATTGATGGCGAAACGGCGGAAGACGAATGGGGCGAATACGAACTTGACGCTGGCACAGCTGAGCCACAAGACGATCGGTGTGGTGCGGTGCTTCGCCATTGGCGTAGTCGATACGGTGAACGACGTTATTGCGCACAATTACCACTGAGCTACTTCAACAGTGAGAAATCTGATAGGTGTAAAACGCACAAAGGTCGTGACAATCTAAAGAACAACACTGAGCACGGACTTTACTCTAAGACGATTCTCCATGCCTACGACAACCTTACCCCGGACCAACAGGTGAGGGTGCTGGTCCTCTGGGGAGAATATCTTCAGAGTTCTATCTACGATTTTGACAACACAATGACAGAGAAGACGATTGACTTCTCCAGGGACGATTACGACGATGAAATACCCGACGTTGCTGACGACGATGGGAAGCTCGTCTTGGATGTGAGAGCACCATCGAACCATCGAATCAGGGCCATGCCATTGTGGCGGGCAGCAGTGAACGACGTGATTATGACTGAGATCAATGTCGAGATTGCTGTCAACAACCTCACAAAAGAAAAAGTGGTGGGCAGCAGGTTGCTAAAGCCTTCACCAAACAACGATTTGGATGAACCTGAATGGAAGACGGTAACTGAGGAGGTAGAACATCACCTTTGCTTGCCGTACCACCGTTTGATCGGGGAGCAAAAACATCTCCTTAAGCGTGGAGGAGTTTCGTGGGGGGCGACCGACGACGTTGAAGAAGTAGACTCCGTAGTGGAGATCGATATGGGGCTGGTCGATGACCCACTGTCCTCAGATGAGGTTCAGCCGGAATCGTTCAACGACTTGGACTCGGCTCAGGTTCCTGTGACGAGAGACGATGAGGATGCTGGTGAAGACGATGAATCTGGTCGCTGAGAAAGGGTCGTATAAGCCAGATTCGACCTGTTTCTCGAAATTTTACTGATTATGTGTGGATGTGGCTATGCCCGACAGCAACTCGGTTTTGCCGTCTCGACCCTAATCAGATGGCTCAGAATCAATCCGATAGAACGGGTCTTCGCCGTGTTCTATCATCTGATAGAACTCTAAGTCGGTGAGAAACCGGACACTCTCTTTCTCGACATACGAAGGAGCAAGATTGGAGACAACCAACTTTTGAACGTCCATATCGTCCCATTCGTCTTTAACTGTGTTCTCACTTTGCTCAGAGCTGTCTGTGCCTTCTTGGGAGGAAAATGAACTCCCTGTTGGGAGTGACAGCCACTTGTCTACCTTCTCAGGAAAGGGCTTCCCAGATTCGTCTTGGAGTTCCCCAGAGTGTGTTTTGAATATTTTATTGTCGAATTTATCATCCAATTTCTCTATTCCCTCTACTGAATTCATTCGCAACGGGGGAAGGGTCCATTTGATTTCGACAAACCAAAGCGTGTTATTGTGGACGTAGATGACATCTATTTCAGTGGGTTCGTTTTTGGTGAGCGTGGCGCTGTGATAGGCTTCTATGCCTTTCTCATCCAGATATTCGTATATCCCCCTCTCAAACATCGGTCCAATGTCTGAGTTAATACTCTCTAAGATTCTACCGCCTGCCGGCTCATCGCCGTTCTGGAGGAGCGGGAATATCTGAAAGAGAAGTAGACGATCATACTGCTTAGGGAACAGTATAACAGAACGTGAGAGTTTTCTCGGAGTCCGACCACCCCTCATCATTCGTTCTTCGGTGACCTCTGTTTGAAAGAGAAAGGGATGAGCATCCACACTATCCTCTGAAACAACGATATTTCGTTTGATTTCTCCCCACTGTTCTTTGAATATCTCCTTCCCACACTCATCTACGATTTCTTCTTCGATAGCGAACAAATATGGATCAATCTCTGCCCCGTCATTTGCGATCTCTTTAACGAGTAAGTGAAGTGTATCAATGAATTCCTGAAGCTGAAAAACAGAGATATTTTTTGGGAGATGTGTCGTATAGGGGTCGCCTATTTTTCTGTCCAATGAAGCAACAAAGCTGAGTGGGATCATTATCTTATAGTACTTCTTCGCATATCCGGTAAGAGTGTCTGCGTTATCACCGTCAATGAAGCCAAAGTCACGAAAGTTGCGGTCTATATAATCAAAATCACCTAAATTCTCTTTTTCCGCAATAATCATACTTTTGGCACATCTGTCAAAGCACAAACGATATTCTGTGTCAGCTTGTTTATAGTCTTCAATCCAGTTTCGGGGATTCGGACTTACATCCCCCTCCTTCAAGCACACGACCATCCCGCTCCTGATCTCTTCTACTCTCTTGATTACCACCGCATATCCGTCTCGCAACTCTTCAACAACTTTCTCTCGCTCAGAAGGGTCATCAATCCGTTCGTCACGAAATCCAAACCCATCTTGAACTATCTTGACCAAGTAGGGAAGGTATCCAAAGTCAGGGATTGGTATTCCATTATGTTCGAAAAAGTAGTTGGCTCGGTTGTTCAGTTTGCTGGCGAATGCTAACACCAGATCCCCCTTGTCGTACTTCTTCACCTCACGGAGAATATTTGCGTTTGTGAACCAATCTTCCAGTAGCCACTCTGTTTTCAGATCAATTATATCTGCATCCTCAACACAGTGATTATCCGAACAATGTGGACAGAATAGTTCTTTTGATTCATAGTGAACCACATAGAGAGAGCCACATTCTGAACACGGCATAAACGCCATTAATTGGCAACAGGCCTATATCTTCTGGAGAGGTGTCTCTCTCTAAACCTATCCAGTATCTCTCTGTTGCTGCTGAAGCCCCTGATGACTTCTCATGAGAAGCTGGTCTGAACGACATCGGTCTGTGTGTCGCTAACTCGCTCACCCAATTTCTCAAGATCCTTAACTATCCCACGGACCTCATCTGATAGCATGAACGTCTCATAGACAGCATCTTCCATCTCTACTGGATTCCCATATTCGTCGGGAATGAACTCGACTCCTTCGGCGTGCTCAAATATTTCGCTATAGCAGGCGTCAACGAGCCTATCAAGGGTCCCATCTATCTCATCTAAAATTGAGCCATCAAATTGGTGAAGGAGATCACCATAGTCGCTACGAATATCCTCAATATAGAGACGGACCCAAGTAACTCCGTTGAGTGCCTGCGCTATATCGCTACGTCGAACGTGTTCAAGGACCTTTTCGTCATCCCTAACCCATGTGGTTGCTCGAACACGAGCCGAGTTGTCTGTCTGACGATAATATTCAACCATCTCTGAAGAGGTGTTGAACACCGTGGTTGATTCGTCTATTCCAGTACCTACTTCCAGTACTTTTACAGTTGGATTTTGACCAGTAGCATGATGGTAGGCAAGCATATCCCTTCCCATACTGTGTAGAAAGAGTTCCATATCTTCGTGTGCTCTCGGATTGAGTACCGTGTGAGTAAGCGATTGGATACGGGTATTGAGACTCCGAAGTTCATCGGAAAGTCCCTCCAATTCTTCTTTTCGATCAAGTCGCTCTCGCATTTCCTCTCGACGTTGCTCAGCCTCTTGTTCGGATTCTCGTCGTCTATGAATCTGGTAAAGAGTACCTGCCAATCCAAGGATACCGACGCCAGTTCCGACGACTCCTACTACTGAAACAATATCCATGTCTAAACGGAGACAAGAGTTCTTCTGTCAAATTATTTTGCACGGTTTGTCTTCTATGGGATGAAACGGACCTGAACCACATAGCTACGAATGGCCGTAAGGTTCCTACCGAGCAAGCCCTTACGACTCAAGTTATGACGGATGATGATGCTGATCCTTCGGAGAAAGACTATGTGCCCCTAATCGACAGGGCTAACGTTACGCTGAGCGAACAAGAGAGTAAGCTGGTAGATGAATTAGTTGACGGTGATGAGTATGGCACATCTATTTCTGCCGACGAAATGGCAATAGCCCTGGTTGAGGCAGACATCGATGATGAACACAGAGAGGCGACTGTTGATGATTTAGTCTACGCCTATCGAAATCGGATAGACGACACTGAGTAGTAGCGTTCTCTCACAAGCGTGAGAAAGGGGAAAGCAGGAACCTCCTTCCGTTGGTCACGGCAGTTGGAACTTCCTCAAACCTCCTATCCGGAGTGTCATTACTAATATCTGTTATCACAATAGAAAAAGTATATCTATAAGTATTAGTGTGACGATACTTACCTGTGGAAGGTAAAAGTAGTTCTAATGGTGTTATCGGCTTCTGCAAAGTCTGTGGTGAGGCGACAATGGATATGATGGATGATCTCTGTCCCGACTGCCGTTACTGAGAAGTAGAATCCTTTGGTGACGTATGTCCATCAGATGGACGTGAGAGTAGCGTGGAATGTTCATGAGTAGTATGAGTCTCGTCAGTAGGTGAACCACACTGAGCGTCGTATATGCGACTTTCACGGCGTTCTGAGACGTACACGTAAGTCACCATGAGCGACTCTCTTTCTGAAAGAAACGGCGTAAGTTGGAACCGACTTAGAGCTGGCGAAGGTGGACACCATCGTCATCGTAGTGATCCACATCGTCGTTCCGAAGCTCGTGGGTATCATCACTATCGTTCCAGCCAAGCGCCGACATGATGCTGTCCAAGATACCAGAATCCGTATCGCTACTACTGGTATCGACGTAGGCGTTACCATCCCGAACGTCGTTGACGGTCCCAACCCGATTACCGGCATTATCGAACACACCACTTCTCCTGTCGTCGTCAGTGAAATCTCGTGCCATCGCACACTGTTGTTTGACTTCTGTCAGCAACATAGTTGAGCAAGCATCAGCAAGTTGTGGCTCTGCTAAACGTCAAATTTGCCTCCCCACACAAAGCTTATTACAAGATGGCAGGGAGGTTTTGATAGGACCAGAAGGGGACTCCGTTGCCCGGCATCACCTTGTAACACTTCCCCACATGGTCCACCTCCCCACCCGTTTTAACTCACAGAGAGCTGTGGCTACCAGCCGTCTATACGACAGTGATAGCAGGTTCCATTGTCAATATATGGATCTGACATACCCTTCCCACAACGCTGACACGTTTCCATACTTCCATTCTGACCGGCCCCATAGTTTCCCTTCACTGCCATCACCCACCTTGACAATCATGGCGATTATTTATAGTGCTATTGTAAACGTTCATCCATGAGTGTGTGAAATTTGACGATCCTACCTGCACAGATGTCAATATGGCCTTTCGGCCCGGAGAGTACCCTTACTCTCCGAAATGACCAACGATAATCTCTACTGCCAAGATGGTCTGTTAGAATAGGACAATTAGGTGCCGTTTCACAAGGCCTATAAAAGTGGCTCTACTGTCGTTGATACTGGTCAACGGATCAGTCTGGGAAACTCGAAAGCAGGGTGATGCCAGCGCAACGGGTTCTCCCCTTTTTGCGAACCTATTTCCGAGCAACCAGAGGTATGTAATGCCTCATCATGAGTTTTATGGACTCTATCTGAAGAGTAAGAAACAATGATTATTTGGTCTTGTTTTGCATTTTAAGGAACGTCAGCCGTCATAAATCACTCTGAGCAAACACAAGGGTTTGAGGTGGTTCTAAGGGATCCTATCATCTCCCGATCTACGGCCCTGCGTAGGTGGTAGAGTTACCTTCTTCATCTGATTCGGATTCAGTCTCATCATCGGGATTAGAATTCTTGTCCACAGCTATCTTATTCTAAGAGATTCAGAGTATAAATGTTATGCCCTCCATTCATTTTCATGGCTGGTGTGAATCTTGAGTGGCGACGAGAGAGGGGTTTGAGACAGTAGTCAGTTCGCTATGTCACTAAGACGGATTAGCAACTCTGCCAACAACCCATCTACGTCTAACCATAGACGAACCCGCTGTCTTCGCTTCCAGTCCACTGTGAGCTTCCCGTCCCGATGACCGTCTTTCGGAGCGTTGAGTGAGACAAGCGTTACTTCGTAATCAGAACTCTCGTCGCTATTCTCTGAGAGTCGTTCAACATCAACTTCGTAGTAGGTCAGGGGGTTTTCGAAGTTCATGGTGGTGGGGCTGGTCGGCCCACCATCCCATTGACAGATCGCCCACCGTTCTTCGGTGTCGTCCAAACCCCTGGGGTCCACACGATCCTCTACGGTGTCGAACAGACGGTTGCCCGGTAACTCCTCTATCTTCTTCGGACCTCTACTGAGCTGGATGCTCATACGGCTTCACCTCCCCGAACGACAGGAACAAGTCTCTAAGTAGGTCACGAACGTCCTCCGTTCGGACCATGAAGTACTGTTGCCAACCAGTGTCATCGACAATACCGTGGTCGTTCGCTACCCATCTCGTGAGACACAGCAGGTAGGTCCGAACGCCCGAAGTGTCTTCTTCGACACACCGAACTTCGATGAAGTGTTCTGCGCCTTGGCGAGGACCATTCCAATACTCACAGCAGAGTCCTGTGAACAGACCGTCACCGACTGAAACCCGTTCCTCTCCCCTTGAGTCCCATCGACTCATCGTAGCATGGTATGCCTCTGGCGAGAGGTCTTCGGGCGGAGTCAGTGGGGTGTCGTCATCGAACAGGTCACTGTCTTCCAGCTCATCTTCATCGTAGACAGGGCCATCGAATCCCTGAACCAACCAGTCAGGGATCATCGAGCGACCTCTATGGGGCTGTGAGAATCCTGAACGCTGTCGCTACTGATGTTTGATCGAACGACTATGCTTCCGCTGTCATGGGCAACTTCTATGTTGCCTGTCTCTATATCTGTCATTGCTGCTTTCCGGCAGCACTGGGGTGGGTGCTTATGACCACCCACCTTTCCTTCCGATGAAAGGCCAATGCCCTCAGTGCTTACCACCATGTTGAATCAGGAACTACTTAATTGCTTTGGTTATCTAAAAAGCAACAGACTCACAGTGGTAGAAATAGAATTAGCGATGTGAGTGGCAATGCCTGAAGATCATGAGGATGGACGACGGAAGTATGGGGACCAAGAGTTCTTAGAGGCCATTCAAGAGGCTGAGAACCCAACGACGGGCGATATCGCCAGAACTGTTGGATGCACGTCACAGGCAGCTCTCTACCGTCTCAATCTCTTAGAAGACGAAGGTAGGGTGTCTTCGATGAAGGTGGGGGCGGCGAAGGTATGGTCAGTTTCCTAAGTGATTCTTACCAACGCTCGTTAGACGAATTGCTTCCAATGTTTGGTAAGACGGTAAGGCCGATGCCGTTTGAATAATAGACGTAAGCATACTCGGAAATGTCTCAGTGATTCACGTTACTAAGCGAGCCACAACTGGATGACTGCCAGAGCCACAATGAGAATTGAGAGAACCATGGAAGCATACTGGGATAAACGTGGACGAAGATATTCAACCCGGTAGTAATCCCTGTCGTAGACCATGAACGTATAGAGTCGGAACGGTCGTTTAGAACTTGAGCGGCGACATCCTATCCTCCCACTGTCACTTTGATAGAGGGATAGACTCTCCAGTGAAACGGCCCCACTTCCTTGATAGGGCAACATTTCTGGGTTCATCTGGTACGTTTCAGTATCGCCAGGATCTACTGTCGTGTTCACATCAACCGTATCTGTCCACTCTGATTTGTTTCTGGACTCCTCGAAACTCAGTCGAATGAAGGTATCTACTTCGACAGATACCTCTCCCGTATTCTCAATGACGATCTCAAACGTGGGAGACTGGTCGGTAAAGTAGACGTTCTTTCGCCGCTCCAAATCCCCGTTCACACTCACAGCAAGATTGTCTTCAAACTGGCGTGGATGGTAGGTTCTCTTTGCTGGCATTAGAATAGTGTTAGCCGATGGTCACATGAATCACGGGCCTAAGCCCCCATGTCTCTCCCACTATCCTAAGTGGGGACGGTGAAGGTCCGTATCGCTATGTTAGCGAACTACTGACCTACCGGATGGCCCTAAGCAATTGTCGAGCGTATTCACCGGATTTCGTATCTGTCTGTGCCAACTGTTCAATCTTCTCCATTTGTTCAGGTGTGCAATCATATTTGGCCACCACGTTAGCCCATTTTTCTTCGATGTCAGGGTTTTCGTCACTCATCGTTAATCACTTCAAGCAGTGCCCGAGCAACTTCTGAAATGTCGTGGTCAGTCTCATCACGAAGGAATCGGAGTGATTCTAACTGTTCTTCGCTAACATCGTATCCAGGTTCCTCTGGGACACGTTCCTTGTCGCCGTTAGTTCGTTTGCTGTCGTCCATCAGACTACTCCACGTTCCCAAGGTACTGACGACGTTGCTCAGCCTGTTGTTCTTCCGTCCGTCTATCGTAATGCTTTGAGAGCGTCTTTTGATCGACGTTCATCCTATCTGACACCACCTTTTCAGGAACGTCTTTGGAGAGAAAGTGGGTGATGCTCCCACGGCGAATACTATGGGGTGAGACGCTTTCAGGACACTTTGGCGACCCACTGCCGTAGTATTCACAGGCATCTTGCTCGTTGCCCAACGGACACTCCCCTATCACACAGGGTTGTGTCGCCCGGTAGATGACGCCTCTAAGTGTGCCTCTACTGGGACGGCCTTTTTGGCTTGTGAGTAAGGGCTGTCGGCCACTATCGTCTTCTGTGGGCGGTCTGACTTCACTCAGGTAGTCTTTGAGGACTTCACAGACGTTCTCCGAGAGAGCCACATACCGTTCACCATTGGATTTGTTCTTCAGTCGGGTGCCTGTCTCAGGTCGATGGTTGAGCGATAGACGTTCGTCCTCTTCATCGAAGTCTTTCACATCAAGTGAATGAAGGGCTCCAATTCGCATCCCAGTGTGCCAGAGCAAGAGGATAGTGATGTGGCGTCGGCTGGCATAGTCGTATTTCCGTAGGTGTTCCAGTAGCGTCTCGGCGTGTGGAACTTCCATGAGAGCGTCACGGCTACCTTCACCCCCATGGATGGTTGGGACCAGCATCTTCTCTGAGAGGCCGTCCTCAACGCCGTCAATCGACTCACAGAACTTCATGAAGACCCTGATGGTGCTGAGTTGGGTCTTCACCGAAACGACGTTCAAATCACCTTCTTGCTTTCTCCAGACACGATATTCGTGGAGATCCCTGCCAGTCAGAGAATTGAGGTTCTGAATGTTGCCTTCATCACCGTCCTCACACCACCGAATGAAATGGCGAAGACGGTATTTGTGCGAACGCAGGGTGTTTTCCGATGCTTCTGAGCGACTTTCAAGGTAGAGTTCCACGGCTGTTTGTGGATCTACCGGGGTGAGACTACTGTCTGACATGACTTTGAACTGCTGTTGGAGAGTGCCATGTGACGCCTCTGGAGGGCAATGAGAATCCACGCTGTCATACTCATCGGTGAACGTCAGTTGATGAATCTGCGTGCTGTGGCGGGGCGGAAAGGGCCGTGACCACCGGGAACGGTCCCCGACAGGGCCCATCTCTACTTCTTCGACGCCCGATAGAAGCTCTAGAGGACGATCTAAACCGATCTCTGCGACCGGGAGGGACCCGATCTGGCCAACACGGTACCGAGCCGAGTGCTCGTGGCCACCACTCGTGTGCTCCAGTAAGCCTTTAGCCGTTACCCGATTATTGGTAATTACCACATGTACGAGGTGCTTGACGACACGGCAGCACGAGTCATTCTCGTCACCGAGAGCGGTGACTCGATCCGTCGTGTCGCCCAGCATCTCCAGACACCCTACGAGACAGTCAGACAGGCCGTCAACCGACTTGAAGGGGCGGGATACCTCCAATATGAAGACGGCCTCTCCGTCGTTGATGATCGCGTCCGGGACGCAGCACGCGAGCTGGTGGCTGCAAGTGCCAACGTCAGTCCACCATCGATAGAGGAAGCATACGTCATCCCACAGTTCGGTGATTGGCCCTTCGCGTTTACTCGTATCGACGCCGTCTATATCTGGACTCAGGGAGGCTATCGGATCAGTCGCGATGCCACGGATTATCCGTTGTTTCTCGCCGTCCGTGAGCAGGACGTCGACGCCTGGGAACGATTCTTTGACGCATTCGGCCTTCCCACTGCCTTCGAACGTCAACCTAGCGAAGAGCATGCTGGACCACTGCAGGTCGTTCTCGATCCTCAGCCTTCGCTTGAGATCGACGATGTAGAGGGATATCCGGTGATTCCCCGTGTACAGACGATCGAGTATATGCGTGAGCATTACGCACAGTTCCAGTCAGCACTTGCGATGCTCGATCGGATGTACGATGACCTTGACCTCGGTGTTGACTATCGGGAAGACGAGCGAGTCAGTCCATGAGCTTCAACGACCGAAGCGACGCACTCATCGAACTCCTCGGAGAGCTTTCCGAGAACGGTCACCAGTACGTCCTCGTCGGTGGCTACGCCGTCTCGGCATTCAACACACGCTTTTCGACCGATCTCGATATCGTGGTTGCACCGGATGCCGAAGACGAATTCGCCGAATTCCTCGAAGCCCACGGGTTCGAACAAACGGACAGCCACGCCAAGGAATGGTTCTACGATACGGCTGTCATTGAGTACGAGAAACGACTCGCACCACAACAACCGATCGGGTTCGATCTGTTGGTAAATGGGCTCGGCTGTCGCCAAACCGAAGCCCAGTGGTCGTTCGACTATCTGTACGACCACAGCCATGAACGAGCGGTGGGTGGTGCAACGACAGCGGCGAACGCGAGAGTTATCGATGGTGCAGTCCTCGTGGCGGCGAAGCTTCACAGTGGACGTGAAACCGACCTCCGGGACGTTCTGGCGATTGCAGAAGAGATCGACTTGGACACAGTAACGCCTCACCTACACCGAGGGGAGAAGGATGAGCTCCGGACACAGCTCGAACACGGGATAGAGATCGTAGAGAGCGAGGAGCTCAAGCACGGTTACCGAAGCGATTTCGGCGCGTCGACCGTCTCGACGGAAACTGTCACAGATCTCCAGCAGTATCTCTCCGAGCAGATCGAACAGCTACGGTGATCCTATCCGACACGGAGCGAAGTGCCTTCCAGACACGGCAGCTCTCGCGAGCCAACTCGCTTGCTGAACACGAAACCCAACCCATCGATATATTCCTCTCCGTCCGGTCGAGAGTTGTATTGCCTCGCGAGCATCGTCGGATGCGACGACGGAATGACAGTTGACTGGTAGATGCCTCCTTCGTCGTTCCCGCGTTCGACAGCATCCTCGAAAGTCACCCCAACGAGCCGAGCACCGCCACGTCGTACGAGGCGATGTCCGCCGGGTCTTCGAGAACCACGGCCTCGAAGCTCCACGTCGACCCCGCGGCGAGGTCGTGAGTGCTGTCGAGGTACCGGCCCAATTGCTCGCCATCGCTGTTGTAGACCCGTGCCCGGACTTCGACCAACTCGATCCGTTGGCGGCCCGTGTTCTCGATGCTTCCCCGGACTACCGCGCCCCGGTAGTCGTCCCGGACGACCATCCCGTGATCCCGGAGGGCCAGCGCGTCGAGCCGCACGGCGTAGGTGTCGCCCTCGAGTTGGGCGCGCGCCGCCGCGGCGCTCGCCGCGCTCGCGTTCGACGCGTTCGTGTCGGCGGTCGTCGGGAGGTCGACGTCCCGCTCGTCGCCGTATCGGACGTCCCCGCTCCCGGATCCACAGCCGGCGAGCCCGACCGACCCGCTCGCACCGAGGAGAGCGAGGACCTGCCGTCGGCTGAATCGGCGTGACTCGGTCTCGGGTGGGCGGGTCACTGGTCCTCCCCCGCCCCGATGTCGTCGGAGCGCTGTGAGTCCCGGAGGATGAACGGGCCGACCGCGAGGGTTCGCTGGGCGATCGTTCCGAGACGGAGGATGTACGACACGAGCACGAAGAACGGCATCGACGCGATGGCCACCGCCGCACTGATGGCGAAGACGAGGTTCGCCATCCCCAGGGTCGACCCCACGAACGAGTTGGGGTCGAGATAGACCAGCCCGAGGATCGATATCGCGAGCGCCGGGACGCCGGCGTAGAGCATCTTCCGGGAGAAGTCGACCAGTTCCCGCCGGAAATAGAGGGTTTTGAAGTGTTCGCGAGCGGGCGCGAAGAGGCTCAGCGCCTGGATCAGACCGTCGAAGGCGGTTCGTTGGTCCTCGGAGAGCGACTCGCTGTGCTCGGACCGAAGCCGCCGTGCGGTGTATATCTTCCAGGAGTAGTCGTAGTTCAGCACCGCCGGGATGACCTCGAAATCGCCGAACTCCGCCTCGGAGAGCTGCCCCTCGATGTCGTCCGCCTGGGTTCGGATCCGTTCGCCGAGCGCGTTCACGCTGTCACGGAGCTCCGCGTCGCCATCGTCCGCCACCGCCTGCTTGAGGTCGTCCGCCCGGTCCGTGCTCAGCTGCATGAACGTCCGCATGAACGAAGCGGGTTCGGGCGGGGCGACCGACCCGGTGAGCTCCTCGATGTGCTGGCGGAACTCCGTCGCGTCGGCCATCTCGTCGCGTTTCTCGCCGAGCGGCCCCAGCTCGCGCGAGAGCACGAGCTGATTGAGCGTGACGACGAGCGTGATCCCGGTGATGATCGACATGATGAACGCCTGGAAGAGGCGCTCGATGTGGGTCCCGTTGCGGACCGTGGTTCGTATCGGGTAGACGTTGACGACGCCGACGGCGACCAGCACGACGAAGAGACCGACCGTCAACAACCCCGCGACGAGGGCTCGGTTCGCGGTGAGCAACACCCAGAGGCGAACGCGATTGTTACCGGTCCGCTCGCGCATGGTGGTCGCGGGGCCGGTATCACTCATGGCGACGACATCGCTCCCCTACCGACCGGCTTCGGTCCCACGGTCTCGTCGCTGACCGCGAGCACCTTCGTCTCGGGTGTGACACCGGTCATCGTCTCACTCCCTCGGCTCCCGACGGGGGAAAGGGAACTGCTTGCAGCTACGGGCCGTTCGGGTCGGTTGGCCCGTCCGTTCGACGGACTGCCCGCGCCGAACGGTTCGAGACGTGACTGTGGGTCGACACGCGTCCCCGAAGCGTTGGGGTTCGGTCACACAGGACCGTCCGACACGGAATTCGAAGTACGATCGTGACTGCGGGAACGTTCGGGAACTCGCTCAGGTGCTCGCTTCGACGGTCGCGAGAACGTCGTCGACCGCGGTCTCGACGGCCTCGCGTGCGTCCGCGTCGAGTTCGACGAGCGGCGGTCGGAGGGTCGCCTCGGGGAGTACCCCTCGAACGACGAGACCGGCCTTCGCCGTCGGGGCGAACCCGTGGGCGACACAGGCCTGAAACAACGAGGTGATCCCCGTCTGGAGGGCGGTCGCCGTCTCGACGTCGCCGCGCTCGACGGCGGCGACGAGCGCCGCGAACGCCTCGGGGACGACGTTCGAGAGCGCACAGACCCCGCCGGCAGCGCCCGCGAGCAGCCCCCACTCGAGGAGGCTGTCGGAGCCCGGATAGACCTGAAAATCCCCCGGCGTCCGCTCGACGACGTCCTGGAAGTAGGTGAAGTCGCCGCCCGAATCCTTCAGGCCGACGACCGAGTCGTGGTCCGCGGCCGTCGAGACGGTCTCGGGGGCGATCGGCGCGCCCGTACACGACGGGATGTTGTAGAGGTAACAGGGGAGGGCGGCTTCGTCGGCGACGGCGGTGAGGAAGGCCTCGTTGCCCGCCTCGTCGTTCGCGGTGTGGAAGTACGGTAGCGTGATCAGCGCCGCGTCCGCCCCCGCCTCCGCGGCGAACGCGACGTTCTCGACCGTCCCGGCGACGCTCGTCCCCGCCGTCCCCGCCATCACGGGGACCCGTCCGTCCGCGACGTCGACCGTCGTCTCGATCACGGTCCGGTACTCCGCCGTCGAGAGGCTGGCGAACTCACCGGTCGTCCCGCACGGAACCAGTCCGTCGATGCCGCCCTCGATCACGTGCTCGACGAGGGTTTCGAGGCCGGAGGTGCTCACCTCGCCGTCGGTGAACGGGGTGATCGTCGGACACAGCGCGCCACCGAACCGGTCGGGAACGGTCGTGGTCATCGTTCGAAACCCACGGGGCGACCCGCATAACGATACCGCCCGTGACGACGCCTCCGCCGTCCGCTGACCCCGGTCGTCGTTCCGGCTCCTCGCTGTCCGTTCACCGACACGGCCGAACGGCCGATAACTACAATCCCGTCAGCCCCCTACGGAGGCGTATCCCGCGGAGACGGGGTGACACACGATGGCAGTGACACGAACACCGGCCGAGGCACCGACCGACGAGCACCGGCGGGACTACACCGTCGAGTTGTTCGTCCGTTCGTTGGCACCGGCGGGCGCTCGGCCGGAGCAGGAGGGGGTGGTCGACCGGATCGAGGGGCTCCAGCGAGCGGGACGCATCGCCGCCTCGACCGTCACCGTCTGGGGCGGGGGTATCGCCCCAGGGTCGGCGTTCGCCGGCACCGAACCCGGCCGAACCATCCTCGAAGCGGTCGAGGAGTTCACACGCTGGGCGTCGGCGAACGACCTCCGGTTTCCGTCGGCGTTCGAGGAACGCGAGTGCACCTCGATCGCCGGCGACGATTGCCAGCGGGTGATCGGGTTCCCGCTCATGTGTCTCGCAACCCGCGAGAACGGCGAGCTTCGGTGTGTCGCCCCGTGGTCGAACGACGTACTGACGCACACGATCCACGACTGCCTCGACGAACTCGCCGACGAGGACGGACCGACGGTCCACGACTGGGACACCGACGAAGACCCGGTCTGAGGCGTCACGACGCCGCTGCACCCGGATTCGTGGCAAGGGCTATCTCCTCGCCGGGCCTACCTCGTGTATCATGGGCTCCGCATCGGGTACCAACTTCCCCGCCGTCAGCGACGCGTGGTTTCGCCTCTGGTCCGACCTGTTCACCTCCACGCTCGAAGCCAACCGTGCGGCCATCGGCGCGTTCGAGCGGAGCACGGCGGCCGCGCCACGGCTCGACCCGGCGGTCCCCGAGGTGGCCTATCGGGAGCCCGACTGGGAGGTCGAGCGGTCGGTCGACTCGGCCGCCGACCTCGCGGTCGGCGACTGGGTTCGGTTCACGAAGCGGATCGCGGACGAGGAGGTCCGGGCGTTCGCCCGGATCAGCGGCGACACGAGCCGGCTCCACCTCGACGAGGGGTTCGCCGAGGACACCCGTTTCGAGGGCCGGATCGCCCACGGAACGCTTCTCTCGGGCCTCATCAGCGCCGCGCTCGCGCGCCTGCCCGGGTTGACGATCTACCTCTCCCAGGAGCTCGAGTTCCGCCACCCGGTTCGGATCGGCGAGACCGTCACCGGGAACTGCGAGGTCATCGAGGCCCTCGGGGGCGACCGCTACCGGATCGAGACGACGCTCCACAACGAGGACGACGAGGTGATCATCGCCGGCGAAGCCGTGGTCCTGATAGACGACCTCCCGACCACCGCTCGTCAGTAACCCCGACCGCCGATACCGTCCCCGCTGCCGACGGGTCGAACGGTGGTCGTGGTCCCGCCCGCGAACCGGAACCCGACGAGCGCGTTAGCTCGCGAGGGCGATGACGACGAACGTCAGGGTGAAGACGAGGAGCGCGATCAGTGCGAGGATCCCCATGAGCTGCTCGGTCGTCATGTGGGCTTCTGGGGGTCCGAAGCGGAAAAACCCGCGTTACCCAGCCAGAAACGTGGATTTCCCGGCCGCGCCGTCCCGCTGGAGCCTCGACGACGACCCGACCCGGCGGCGCGGGCTTTCGAAATCCTTTTTCCGTCGGTCGGCCTCGGTCCGAGCGGGCCGCCTTAGCTCAGACTGGGAGAGCACTCGACTGAAGATCGAGCTGTCCCCGGTTCAAATCCGGGAGGCGGCATGCTTTTACCACATGTTTTGCAATCGAGAGTATCTGTACCCTCCTATGATTGGAACTCTCCTTGTTCGATTTCAATGGGCGAGTTGACGCACCTGCCCCCGTCTGCCGTTCTGTGATGGTCGAATCTTGCGCGAGCAGAATACGACTTTTACAAGGCCGAGATTCGATCAGTAGATGGCCCGAGTCAGGCGAATCGTGTTTTTGTGGGAAAAATTCCAACTCCAACGCTTGTTGAGAACGAATTTTACCATATTATCCATCGAAAACTAATGTCTTCTCGACATGTGAGAATTTTACTCTGAACTACCGCTTCGGAGTGACGATTACCTTTACGCTGAAGTCGTCATCCTCTGCATCCAAGTCGCTAAGTACCTGAGGATTCCGCAATCGGCGCTCAGGGTCGTAGATGAAGCAGATGAGTCGGTCACAGTCTGGATGTGCCTCATAGCGTTCTTTATCTGTCGAGAGTTCCGAGCCGAGTTCTCCTTCATCCAGCCCCTCTCGAGTTTTCTTGACTTCGATTCCAATCTTCTCTTCCTTCAAGAGAAAGTCGATGCGTGAAGACGAACCTGCGTGGCTTGGTGTTCCTTCCTCAGGCCTAACATCATCGAAGTGTATCCTTAGGAGAGCATTTAGAACATCTTGTACGTCGTACTCGTCCTCGATCTCGATAGTGTTACGCCCGTTATATCGGTCATTCAGATGGTACGCAACGTTCGAGAAACGGTTACAGATACGGTCAATTGCCTGCTCTGCTTCGAGGTCCCAAGTTACGTTTTCTTGCTCCGTTTTGTCATCTTCATCGCCGGTCCACGGGAAAGGCTCGCCACAGTACTCGCAGTGGGAAGGAATTGAGGGTTCAAACCCTACAGCGGCAACGTTAGAATCCAAGTTTTTTCCTTTCATCATCCCGCCACATTTGGGACATTCAGTAATTGTTTCTGCGCCGCACTTGTCGCAGTGTTTCTTAGCTCGACTTCCCGTCTTTGCCCTATCGGTGATGTGGTGGCCGTTTAGACAGACTTGCTTTGCGTCATATCGTGCCATTACTCCATCTGTTCTTTTCTATCCTTAAAAAGCCTCCATTCAGATACATTTCGTGTTTCGCTGCTTCAAATATCTTCACTATTCAGAAGCAGGTTGGGATACTGGCCAGAGGCCAAGCCAACAATCGGGTATTCGGGTTATTCGAGTGGAACCTTAAAGTCGCGAAAGAGACCTACGTCATCTCTGCGACTTCGTTTCGCCGTTGTTCGATGAATATCTCCGTTGCTTTGAGTAGGCGAGAGAGGTTTGAGTTCCTCAGTCATCTGTGTCGTTCCATGGAATCACAGCGACAGCCCTTTGGCCACTTGCTGGAAGCCCTTTCGGCGTCTGAAATAATGGTTCAAATTCGGGAGGCGGCATACTCTGAGACCGCGAGCGACGCGAACGGTCCGATGGGCCATCGACGGATTCCGAGTTCTACAAACGGTCTGTGCGCCCTCACGTCACATACCAACGGAGGCACGACTCCGTGGTCGTCGCGAATCAACGGCGAAAAGCGACGTCGCGAAACGGGGTCCCACGCGTTCGCTTCGCGAACGCTCGGCTCGCCAGTTCTTCACGTCGTTCAGAACTGGACTCACCGGGATTTGAACCCGGGGCCTTTCCCCTGCCAAGGGAACGATCTACCACTGATCTATGAGCCCGCATTCCCGACTTGTTCGGTCCCTCGGTTAAACCCATCGAACCCTCCCGAAGTCGAAACGGTTTAACCCCGCGCACGGCTCCCGTCGATGGGAACAGCACGGCCACGAATCCGACTCGTCCGGCGGTGGACTCCGAGATCGTGGTAGTGTTCGGTAGCGATTCGTGTGATTCCTATCCTCAACAATGGCACGGATGCATACACGACGCCGCGGCTCGTCGGATTCCGACAAGCCCGTGGCAGACGAACCACCGGAGTGGAGCGACGTCGACGCGGACGCGGTCGAGAGCCGCGTCGTCGAACTGGCAGAGCAGGGCCACAGCCCGAGCGAGATCGGGCTCAAGCTCCGCGACGAGGGCGTCCAGGGCACCGCGGTCCCGAACGTCCAACTCGCGACCGACAAGAAGATCACCGAGATCCTCGCGGACAACGACGCCGAACCGACGCTTCCGGAGGACCTCCGGAACCTGATGGAGCGGGCCGTCCGGCTTCGCGAGCACATGGCCGCGAACCCGAACGACGCCCAGAACAAACGCGCCCTCCAGAACACGGAGGCGAAGGTGCGCCGGCTCGTCGACTACTACCGCGGCGACGCGCTCGACGAGAACTTCAAGTACACCTACCAGAACGCACGGGACCTCGTCTGAGATGGCCGTCGCCGGTCGTTCCACCGGGGCCGAGGGCGTCGCGTCGACGCTCCGCGAGGCCGGGTTCGCCCGACTCCTCGTGGCCGCCGACGCCGACGCACTCGCGGCCGCCGGACTGCTCGCGAACGCGCTCGCCCAGCGTGGCGTGCCGTTCCAGGCGAGCGTCCACGCCGAGCGCCCCGGTGTGGAGACGGCCGACGACACGACGACGATACGGATCGGTATCGAGGGATCCGCCGACTGCTCGCTCGACGCGAGCGAGCGGCCGGCGAGCGAGACCGCCTTCGCGGCGGCACGTGCGCTCGAGGCCGACCCCGACCCGCTGCTCGCGCTCGCGGGGCGGTTCGTGGTCGGCGACGAGACGGGCGACCTCGACGGAAGCGACGCCTTCGAGACGGCCACCGAGCGCGACCTGGTCGAACGACGGCCCGGCGTCGCGGTTCCGGTGGCCGACCTCGACGACGGGCTCGCGCACAGCACGCTCGTCCACACAGACTTCTCGGGTGACCCCGACGCGACGGCGACGGCACTCGCCGGCTGCGACGACGATGGTCGACGGACGGCCTCGATGGTCGCGCTGTCGACGTGTGCCGACGCGACGCCGCGCGGTGCGTCGGCCCTCGGCTGTGCGCTCAACCCCTACGTGGTCACCGAGCGCGGACGGGAGGCGACCACGGTGAGCGGACGGTTCGAGACGGTCGGGGGCCTCGCGGACGTCCTCTGTGCGGCCGCCCACGAGCGGCCCGGTATCGCGCTCGCGCTCGCGCTCGGCCACGACATCCGCGAGACGGCGCTCGACGCGTGGCGGAGCCACGCCGACCGCGCCCACCGCGCGTTGCGGGAGGCGACGACCGAGCGCCATCGCAACGTCTTCGTCGCCCGAACCGACGCGGGCGCGTCGCTGCCGACCGCCGCCCGACTCCTGTGTGACTTTCGGTCGCCGGAGTCGATCGCGGTGGTCGTCGACGACGGACGCGCGGCGGGAGCGGCCCACCACGAGGCGCACCTCGGCGAGCGGATGGCCGAGGCGGCCACCGCGGCGGGCGGCGACGGTGCGGGCGACGACCAACGCGCTTGGGCGCGGTTTTCGGACGCGGACGGCTTCGTCACCGCGTTCCGGGAGGCGGTCGCGTGAAGCGCGCCCGCGTCCGGACGCGATCGGTCGCGCCCGAGACCGTCGCGGCGGCGCTCGTCCCCGACAACACCCCGGAGATGCACACCGGGGTCGATGGCGAGGTGGTCGCGACGACCCTCGAACGCGAGACGGTCGGCGGGCTTCGCGCGACGCTCGACGACTACACGGTGAACCTCTCGGTCGCCGAGCGGGTCGTGCAAGCAGCACAGGACGGAACGAACGACACGAACCAGACACACTCATGAGCGAACGATCAGTTTCACGACAGCAGCGACAGAAGCGGTGGTACACCGTGGTCGCGCCCGAGTCATTCGACCGGGCCGAACTCGGCACGACTCCCGCGAACGAACCGAACGCGGTGCTCGAACGCACCATCGAAGCGACCCTCGGCGACCTCACGGACGACGCCGGGGCCAACAACGTCAAACTCACCTTCCGGATCAACGACGTCGGGAGCGACACGGCCTACACCCAGTTCGAGAAACACGAACTCACGCGGGACTACCTCAACAGCCTCGTGCGGCGCGGGGCCTCGAAGGTCGACGCCTACCTCACGGTGCGAACCAACGACAACTACCGGGTTCGCATCCAGCCGGTGGCGTTCACCACCCAGAAGGCCAACGACAGCCAGGAGAAGGCCATCCGCGCCCGAATGGTCGAACTCGTCCGCGAGGCCGCGCGCGACCGGAGCTTCCAGGAGCTCGTCGACAGCGTGACCCAGGGCCGGCTGTCGAGCGCGATCTACGGCGAGGCACGCACCATCTACCCGCTCCGCCGGGTCGAGATCGCGAAGCTCGCCCTCGATGCCCACCCCGAGGAGATCGCCGAAGAGGAAGAGACCGCGGTCGACGTCGACGAATCCGACGTCGAAGTTTAATCTCACCCGCGAGAGACTACTTTTACTCGACGACGTCGAACGAGCCGACCATCCCGCCTGGCTCGTGTGGAATGCAGAAGTAGTTGTAGGTACCTGGAACCTCGAAGGTGTGTTCGTACACCTCGCCACCGTGGATAGCCCCGCCGCCGTTCTGGTTCCACGCCTCGCGGGCCGCAGCCGTGGTCTCGAACCCACCGGAGGCGAAGAAATCCGCTCCGTCGGGGATCCCCGACCCGTAGGCGGTCACGGTGTGCGCGCGTGCGCCGGTGTTACGCCAGACGACGGGCTCGCCGACCCGCGGCTCGAAGTCGTCCTCCGGGAGGAACGCGCTCGCGGCCATCCCGATGTCGTAGTCGGACTCCCCCTCCGCGGCCCCGAGACAGCCCGCGAGGCCGACGGCGACGCCCGTGCTCGCAGCCAGAAACGCGCGACGGTCCATAGTTCGACGTACCGTCCGGAGCGGTATAGCCGCCGCGGTACGCGCCGGGGTTCCGGCCGTCGCCGACGAGTATGAACACCTAAATCGCCCGCCGGCAACCCCGGCATATGCCGCCCCGTCCCCGGTTCGTCGCTCGGCTCGGGCTCGCCGACGCGGTGACGGCGACGAACGCCGGGCTCGGGTTCCTCGCGGCGGCCGCCGCCCCGTTCGCCCCCGCGCTCGCCGCGCGATTGATCCTTCTGGCGGCGGTCGCCGACGGCCTCGACGGGGTGCTCGCGGCACACACCGGCGGCACCCCGCTCGGGGAGTTCCTCGACTCGCTCGCCGACGTCGCCTCCTTCACCGTCGCGCCCGCGCTGCTCGTCTTCGGTGTAATGCGGAGGGCGTGGGAGCTCTCCTTCGTCGCCCCGACACCGGCGCTCGCGCTCGCGCTCGTCGTTCCCGCCGCGTTCGTCGTCGTCGGGGTGGTTCGACTCGGGCTCTACACCGCCTACGACATCGACCGCGGAACCACCGAGGGAGTCCCGACCACCCTCGCGGCGACGGTGCTCGCGGCGGCGTTCCTCGCCGGGGTTCGCGACCCCGTCGTCGTGCTCCTCGGCCTGGCGGCGTTCGTCGCGCTGATGGTCGCACCGGTGGGTTACCCGGACCTCCGGATGCGCGACGCGCTCGCGATGGGGGTCGTCCAGGCGGGTGCCATCCTCGCACCGGCCCTCTTCTTCCGGGTCTTCCCGCGCCTGCTCTGTGGGTTCGCGCTCGCGTACCTCGTGCTCGGGCCGCGATACTATCCCTTGCTCGTGGAAGGGAAACGCACTTAGGCGATTCACCCGAAATCGGATTCATGAGCGACGGTGACGAGCCTCCGGCCGACGACGACGCCGACACGCCCGCCGAGGGCACCGACGGCGAGCCGGTCGACGAGGAGACGTCGGCCGAAACGGCGGACGAAGCGACCGAGGAGAGCGATGCGGACGAAACGACGGAGGCGGAGCCGGAGGACGCGGTGGAGAGCGAGGAACCCGACGATAGCGACGAGACTGACGAAGACGAAGCGGATGCAGAGGCCGACTCGGAGGGCGAAGCAGCCGAAGACGACGGCGAGGGGACGGAAGACGAGGGAGACCCGGATGCGGATGCGGCTGACGAGGACGCGACCGAAGACAAGGCGGATTCGGACGACGAAGGGGACACGGAGGAAGAGGCGGACGCGGAGGACGGCAAGGGGACGGAGGCGGACCAGGAGACGGAGACCGAAACCGCCGACGAGAACGGTGAGACGGACGAGGACGGCGACGCGGACGACGAGTCGGAGTCCCTCCCGGACACGACACCCGAATCGCTGGACTCGCGGCTCGACGAGGTCGAGGGGATGGTCGACGAGGCCGAGACCGAGGCCGACCTCGACGAGGCGGAGGCGAAGCTCGACGAGGTCGAGGCGGACATCGAGGCCGCGGACCTCCCCGAACCCGACGAGGACGAAGAGGACGAAGAGGACGAGGAGGACGTGGCGGACCCGCGCGACGAACTCGAAACCACCGTGACGGGGCTCCGCGACGCCATCGAGACCGAGCGCGGGCCGTACGCCGAGGACGCGGTCGAGACGATCGAGAGCGCGAAGGCGACCATCGAGGACACCCGCTGGACCGAGGACGGCGAGCCCGAGGTCGTCGCGGCGGTCGAGTCGTTCCTCGACTCGGTTGGCGAGGTGCTCGACGAGTCCTTTTCCACCGACGGCGAGACGATGGCGGACCTCACGGCGGCGCTCGACGACGTGATCGAGACGGTCGAGGCGCGCGACCTCGACCCCGACGACGACGCCGGGACGGTCGCCGACCTGTGTGAGGTGGCCGACGAGCTCGAAGCCGACCTCGCCGACGCCGAGGAGTGGGACGACCTCTCGGTTCGCGAAAAGCTCGATGCCGAGGGGTTCTACGACGTGCTCACCCCCGAGAACCGGAAGGACTTCCCGCCGGAGTGGAACGCGATCAAGGTCTACGAGAAACAGAACGACCCCGAGTCGATCCTCCACGGGCTGGAGATGTTCGGCTCCGAGTACATGCAGGGCCACTGTATCGAATCGCTGAAACGAATGGGCTCGCCCGAGGCCTACGACGCGATGGAGCAGCGCGCCCAGAAGCGCAACAAGCCACCCATCGAGGTGCTCGGGAAGATCGGCGACGAGCGCGCGCTCGACACCCTCCACGACTACATCGAGGGCGACAGCGACCCCGCACTCCAGACGGTCACGATCAAGGCGATCGGCGAGATCGGTTCGACCGACTCGACGCAGGCGGTCGCGGACAGGTTGGTCGCCGAGAACGACACCGTGCGCTCGAACGCCGCGCGTGCGCTCGGGCTGATCGGCGACACCCGCGCCATCGACCCCCTCGCCGACGTGCTCGCCGACGACGACTCCAACCCCGTGCGGGCGAGTGCGGCGTGGGCGCTGAACCAGATCGGGACGGCGGAGGCGCTCGATGCCGCCCGCGAGCACGCCGACGACCGCTCGTTCCTCGTCCAGACCGAGGCCGAGAAGGCCGAGGGTGCGATGACCGACGAGGACAGAGCCGAAACGCCGGCCTGAGCGGGCGAGGGTTTACATACTGGAAGACGACCACCGACGGGCGTGTCCGCTCGTCTCGTCTGGGTCGTCGCCGTTCTCGCGGTCGCACTGGTCGCGGGACCGGTGGCGGCGGCCGGACCGGGGAGCGATACATCGACGACGAACGGGTCGGCGACTGCCGGCCCCCACATCGAGTCGGTGTACCCGAACCCGCTCGCCGACGAGGACGCCGGCGAGTACGTGGTCCTCGACTTTCCCCGCCCGACGAACCTCTCGACCTGGACGCTGACCGACGGCGAGAGTGACGTCTCGCTCTCGAACGGTACCGTCTCGGGACGGGTCGCGGTCACCGCGGAGCCGGAGGCGGCGCGCAACGCGACCGACGCGCCGTTGCTCGCGCTCGATGATTCGGTGAGCCTCGCCAACTCCGGCGACGCGGTGGCGCTGGTTCACGACGGCCACGAGGTCGACAACACGACCTACGAGGACGCCCCCGACGCCGAGGTGTGGAACCGGAGCGCCGACGGCTGGGGGTGGGAACACCTCGGCGCGACGGACTTCGCGGCGGCACGGACCGACACCACGAGCGCGCGGGTGTTCGTGCTCCCCGACGACCCGGAGGTGGCGGTCGAGACCATCGAGGCCGCCGACCAGCGGGTCCTGCTCGCGGGCTACACTTTCAGCTCGGAACGGGTCGCACGGGCGCTGAAGCGGGCGAAAGAACGAGGGGTTCGAGTTCGCGTGCTCGTCGACGACGCGCCGGTCGGTGGGATGAGCGAACGTCAGGCCGCGGCGCTGAACGAACTCGTCGCGGCCGGGATCCCGGTCGACATCATCGGCGGGGACTGGGCACGGTACGACTACCACCACGCGAAGTACGCCGTCGTCGACCACCGCGCCCTCGTCACGACCGAGAACTGGAAGCCGTCCGGGGTCGGTGGCCACTCGAATCGGGGCTGGGGTGCGGTGGTCGGGGGCGAGGCCGCCGAGGCGCTCGCCGCGGTCTTCCGCGCCGACGACGGCTGGCGCGATACCGTCCCGTGGTGCTCCTACCGGGCGAATCACACGTTCGAACCCGACGACGTGGCGAACGAGACCTATTCCTCGAACTTCGAGCCGAAGACGGTCGACGTCGACGGGGTGCAGGTGCTCGTCGCCCCCGACAACGCCGAGCGCGCGCTGATCGCTCGAATAGACAACGCCACCCGATCCGTCGACGTGATCCAGCCCGCCATCGGGAGCCGACACCAGTCGTTTCTCGAAGCGGCGATACGCGCGGCCAGGCGCGGCGTGCGGGTCCGGGTCCTCCTCAGCAACGCGTGGTACTCCGAGGACGAGAACGAGGCGATGGCCGAGTGGATAAACGCGCGGGGGGAGACGGAGGACCTGCCGCTCGAAGCCAAAGTGGTCGACCCGGAGTCGACGTTCGAGGACATCCACGCCAAGGGCGTCGTGATCGACAACGACACCGCGGTCGTTGGGAGCATGAACTGGAATAACAACTCCGCCAACGAGAACCGGGAGGTTACGGTGGTGCTGGACGGCGAGGCGGCGGGTGCGTACTACGGTCGGGTGTTCGAGGCCGACTGGACGGAAGACGGCGGGTCGGGGCTCGACCTCGGGTTCGATTCGCCGCTTCCCATCGGTGTTCTCGTTGCCGTCGTCGGAGTACTCCTCCTCGGAATCGTCGTCGCGCGCCGTATCGAGTTCGAGTAAACCCCGAACGCCCGCTCTCAGTCCTCGAAGCCAGCGACACTGGCGCTGCCGAGCTCCTCGTCGATCTCGGCCTCGCCCATCTTGGTCTCGAGCGCGTCGAGGACCGCCTCGCGCATCCCCTTCACGAACTTGATCGAACCGACGACGAGGTGGCCGCCGCCGCTCACACCGCCGCCGTCGACCTCCGTTTCGAGTTCCTCGACCATCCGTGGGATGTCGAGCCGGACGCCGTCGCTTCGGAGGACGGCGAAGTCCGGGCCGTAGCCCACAGTGATGACGGGGTCGCCGGTTTCTTCGACCTTCGCGTCGTGGATCGCGCCCGTCGTCTTGCCCGGTGCGGGGTAGGTGAAGCGGTGGGCGTGACGCTCGACGTCGAGTCGGTAGAGGTGGGCTCCGTTGTCGAGCTCGCGCTCCTCGACGTGGGGCATGGCGGCGTCGAGCTGTTTTTCGGTCTCGTGCTCGGCGCGCTCGGCGAGGAACTCGACCAGCTCCGCGTGCGGTGAGTCCGCGCCCGTGCCGACGTCGAGGACGTCCGCGAGCAGCGACTCGCCCGCGCTGTAGCGGAGCCAGTGGGCGGCGTAATCCAGCGCGTCGCCGACCGCCTGGAGGTCCGCCTCGTCGTAGCCCTTCTCCCGAGCGAGTGCGAGGTAGTCGTTCATCGCGTCGGCCTCCGAGCGGTCGGTGAGACCCGCGACCGCGGGGACGTGGGCGAGCTCGTCGGTGAGCGACGGGTCGATCATCCGGGCGAGCTCGACACAGAGCATCCCGGTCGTGATCCGGTAGTCCTCGCCGTGGAGGTAGGGGTTGACGTGGGCGGCGAGGAGGTCCCCGACCGCCTCGGGGTCCGGGTGGTGGTGGTCGACGACGAGAACGGGGATGTCGTACTCGGCGAGCGCCTCGTAGGCCGGCACGTCCTCCTCCGTACTGCCGTTGTCGAGCATCACCACGAGCGGGAGCTTCTGGCCGTGGCGCTCGCGGTCGCCGAGCGCGAAGTTCAGATCACGGGTCACGTCCTCCATCTCGTAGTAGGGTGCCTTGCTCGGGAGGCGCTTCACGAGGTGGCGACCCGCGTCGGGGTCGTCGTGGACCTCCTCGGCGAAGCGTTCGAGCGCGAGCGCGACGGGGATCGACGCACACATCCCGTCGCCGTCGGCGTGGTGGCGGATGCGGATCGGGCGGTTTTCGAGCACCGCACGCCGGAGGCGGGTGGCGACGCCTTCGAGGTCGGGCACGAGGTCGGCGAGCGCCGGCCACTCGACCATCGGGTCGATCTCGTTGGCGGTCGCCTGCTCCGCCAGCCCCGCCTCGACCGCCTCGTGGAGTTCTTCAGGATCGTCGTGGGCGTCGAGCGACTCGACCTCGATCTGGAGCGAACCGTCGCGTTCCTCGACGACGCCAGCGACCCGTACCGCATCGCCGACCTCGACTGCGGGGTAGGCTCGGACCCCCGCGGCCTCGAAGGCCGCACACGCCACGAGCCCGGTGGGGGCGCGGAGGGTGAACACGGTCGGGCCGCCGGTCTGGTTGATCTGGACGACCTCGCCGTCGATCGTGACCTCCTCGCCAACGTGGTTCCGGAGGTCGTCGGCCGCCGTGATGTCGGGTTCGTACTCGACCCGGAGCGTTTCACCGCTCCCGTCGGCTGCCTCGAACCCGAGGTCGCCGTTTTCGCGAACCTCGATGAGACGCACGGTGATCTCGTCGTCCACTTCGTAGTCGTCGTCGAGGTTCGATTCGTGAACCAGCCCGGAGACGGTGGCCGAGAGGTCGACGAACACGCCGTACTCCACGACACCGTTGACGGTGGCGACGTAGCGCTTGCCAACCTCGACGTCCTCGGTCGTACACTCGGGCGCGAGGTCGTAGACCGCATCACCGGGGGCCGCAGATTCGGATGGTGAAGACATTCTTGTGCGGCGTTTGCCGCGGCCGACTTTAACGCTTGGCAAACGGGCTTTCGGTGCTCCGGCGTTCGGAACCCTTAGATGGACGCCAGCCGGATCCCACGTATGGGGCTGTTCGGTTCACCGACTCTCCTCGGGATCGCCGCCGAGACGCTGGATTTCGCGCGGTCGGCGGCCGCCGAGACCCACCCTGACGAGTACATGGGCCTCCTCAGAAGTCAGGACGCGAGCGAGCTCGGTCTCGACGAGTCCGGTATCGTGATCACCGACGTGCTCGTCATCCCCGGCACGAAATCGAACCCCGTGAGCGCCACCGTGAAGACCAGCCTCGTGCCGAACGACATGCGGGCCGCGGGCTCGATACATTCTCACCCGAACGGCGTGCTCCGCCCGAGCGCCGCCGACCGCGCCACCTTCGGTCGCGGACAGGCTCACGTCATCCTGGGCGCACCCTACGGACCCGACGACTGGCGCGCGTTCGACAACGAGGGTGAACCACGTAGTCTAGAAGTGCTCGACGTCTCGCTGCCCGACGACGAGGCGTTCTTCGACTTCACTCAGGCCGACATCGACGAGGAGCTTCGATGACGACGGTCGTCGCCCAGGGGACCTTCGACATCCTCCACCCGGGCCACCTCCAGTATCTGGAGGAGGCGGCGGCGATGGGTGACGAACTCCACGTCATCATCGCACGTCGCGAGAACGTCTCCCACAAACGAACGCCCGTGCTCGCCGACCGCCAACGCCGCGACATGGTCGACGCGCTCGACCCCGTCGACAGCGCGGTGCTCGGCGACCGCGAGGACATCTTCGTACCCATCGAGCGGATCGACCCCGACGTGATCGTGCTCGGCCACGACCAACACCACGACGAGCACGCGATCGAGGGGGCGCTGGACGAGCGTGGCATCGACTGTTCGGTCGCACGCGCGGCGGGTCGAACCCCCTCCTACGACGACGAACTCCTCTCGACCGGTCGGATCATCGACCGGATCTGTGAGCAGCGCTGCTGAGACCCGTCGGACGACCGTCTGACGAACCCTTTTCTTGTGGCTCTCGATACGTGATACTATGTCCACCTCCGCCGCCGGGACGCCGAACACCCGGGCGGTCGTCGAAGCCCTCTCCTACGAGTCGAGCCCGCTCGACCGCACACCCGCCCGCGACGACGCCCTCCTCGCGGCCTACAAACACCTCATCACCCACCGGACCGCCTCGCGGCTCGGCCTCGTGGCGAACGTCCACCCGCGACGCGACGCCGGACTCGGGCCGACCGAGTGGTACGAGGCGCTGGTCTCGCCCCTGCTTCGCGAGCTGCCGGGCGTCTCGGCACCCGGACCCGGGACGGCCGTCTGGCGGTACGTGCCGGAGTGAGGGGTTCGGTCGTGGCCGTCGCCCTCTCGGGTGCCGTCGCATCGATGTACACCGGCCGTCTACTGCCGTCCGCGAGCACGAGGTAGACGACGATATCGGCCTCGTCGTAGGAATCGACGACTCCGGACACCTCGATGCCGTTCGTGGTCGACCACGCCGAGAGGGAGACGGTCGAGGAGTCGACCCGTCGGGGGCCGTTCTCGAAGACGTACGCCTGCCCGTCGAACCGGATCGGCTCCCGCGATGCGTACCGGAGCGGACCGTCGCCGGAGACGTCCTCGATGGCCGTCGAGTCGGCGATCCGAAACCGATTCGGCCCGCTCGTTCCGTTCAGCGCGGCGGCGTCGCCCTTCGTGACGACCGAGAACCCGGCGACGGCGAGCGAGGGGGGTCGTACCTCGAGCGCGAGCCGGTTCACCGTGCCCGTGCTCGTCAGGTTCGCATCGAGCGGCGCACGGTTCGCGGACGTCTCGTTGGTCGAATTACCATCGTCCGCGGGGTAGTTCAGGCCGAACGTCTCCGATCGGTTTCGCTCGTCCGCGAGCGCGACCGTCACGCCGACCGTCCGTCCGTCGTCGTCGCCCCCCGGCGTGTAGACGAACGACGCCTTCCCGTCGTCACCGGATTCGGTGCTGGCCGGTTCCAGCGTTCCGGAGCCGTTGGTGGTCGCTTCGAGACCGACATCCCGGAGCGGCCCGCCGAACTCGTCGACCGCCCGAACGACGACGGTCCGCTCGCCGTCGGGATCCACCGCCGGGGCGTGCGAGGTGACGTTCGTGAGGGACGGTTCGAGATCGAACCCGTCGTCGGTCCCCTCGCCGACGGACACCTTCGCCGCCGCGAGCCGGGTCCCGCCGTCGATGTGGACCCTGACCCTGCTCGTCCCCGGCGAGTCGTCGTAGTCGAGGAGCCGGGCGTAGCCGCGCTCGTCGAGGAGATCCTGCCACTGTGAGCGTGGGAGCCTGGTCGGGAGGCTGACGGTCGCGCCGCCGGACGGCACGGTCGTGTTCCAGTGACCCGTCCGTTCGGTCGTGACCGTGGTCGAGACCGCCCGCTCGTCGAGGTCGCCGCTCAGGAGGACCAGCCGAACCGCGTCGTCGCCGAACGTACCGTCCGTAGTGTCGGCCAGCACGGTGTCGGTCCCCGAGTACCGTTCGAGCAACATGCTGTATTCGAGCGAGATCTCCCGTCGCTCGCCGAGCTGGTTGTAGGTCGGACGGTAGGTGACGAACGTCGTGTTGAAGGTCTGCGTCCCGTCACCCCGCTCGGTGTCGAGACCCGAGATGACGACCGGCCGTGGTGCCGTCGATTCGAGCGACCCGACCGGGGTACCGGGGTCGACCGCGAACGGACGAGTCGGATACCGAACCCCCAACTCCACGGTCGTGCGTCGAGTCGTGCTGGCTCCCGCCGGGGCGGTCGCGGTGTTCACCACCGCCGCACTCAACTGCTCCAGTTGGCTCTCGACCGTCCGGCTGTGTTCGAACTCCACCGCCCTGTTCTGGGCGGGGACGACGCTCGATTGGTAGATCGTGAAGACGATCATCACCAACGCGAAGATCAGGACGAACCCCACCACGGGCGAGACCGCGCGGTCGTCGCCGGATCCCGGCCGCTGTGTGAATCGTCTCATGGCTTAGATCACCGCGAAGACCGCGAGCGCGACGGTCGGGAGTGCCACCGCGAACTTCGTCCCGGTGAGGAGGGTGCCGCTCCGGATGTAGCCCGCGATGAACCCCGACGTGACCGCCTGGATCGTCACGGCGTGGAAGAACAGCATCCCCATCAGGTCGACGTCGATGCTCGCGCCGAGTCCCGCCGCGGCCGCCCCGCTCGTTCCGGTGTCGAGCCCGGCCACCGTATCGAGGAAGTTCACCTTCAGGACCGCCATCACCGCGAGCAGGGTGAGGAAGGTCATCACGACGATCACGACCTGCATTCTGGCCTGGGAGCGCTGTTCACGCTCGACCGCGTCCTGGTTCTCGCTCGCGCGCGCCGCCGTCGAGAGCACCTCCGTTATCTCCGAGGAGGCCTCCTGCGCCTCGCTGATGACGTTCACCGTCCGTGCGAGTCGCGGGACGTGATACTCGTTGTTGAACTCGACGAGCGCCCTCGTCAGGTTCGTCCCGTAGTCGACCTTCGCGGCGACCGTCCGGAGCTCGCTCGCGAGCCGTCCCGAGGAGGTCTCGGCGACGACCCGGAGCGATTCGAGGAGGGTCAGCCCCGTACTGTTGGCGCTCGATAGCTTCCGGAGCGTCTCCGAGAGCTTGCCCGTTATCCGACGGCGCGACCTGACGTTCCACTCGTAGAACACCGCGAGCGGCAGCCCGTTGACGTACAACGGCACGTAGACCCAGAGGAAGGTGCCGACCACCGAGCGATCGACGAACCCGTTGAGCGACGTGGGGGCGCGTCCCGAAGCTACTGCGAAGGCCAGCAACACCACCGAGGCGGGCACCGTGAGCGCGAGCACGGCGAGCGGTCGGTCCCGGAAGAAGCGATGTGGTCGCGCGAGGAGTTCCGCGGTCCGATGGGTCCCCTCGCGGTCGCGGATCCGGTCGAACACCGCGTGTCGACCGGTGTACTCCTCGACTAGCCCGAGGTCGGCGAGCCGAGACCGACCCGTCGTCGAGGTCGGTGCGCCCTCGACCCCGTCGGGTCGGAGGTAGCCGTCGCCGACCTCGTCCTGTTTCACCGTCGAGACCAGCACCGCGAAGCCGATACCGATCAGGGGGACCAGCCCGTAGACCGTCAGATAGAGCAGCAACGTCTGCGGGCCGCCGACCATGCTCATCACGACGAGGACCACGACCAGGAGGAGGGGAAACACCGAGAGCGTGATGTACAGCTCGCCGAACAGTTCGAGCGTTTCGAGCACCAGCGACTGCTCCTGTTTCGAGGTGCGGAGGTGCTTGTCCTTCTTGTCCCGGAGGAACGCCGTCATGCTCCCGCCGGAGTCGACGACCGAGAGCATGTCGGTCAGGAACTGGCTCAGCTCCTCGCTCGGGGTTCGGATCGACTGCCGCCGGATCGCGGTCCGGTAGTCGGTGTCGAAGAACTCGGTTTCGAGGTGGATCGACTCGAACTCCCTCGCGACCGCGCCGTAGGTGTCGTCGGCCCCCGCCATCGCCTCGACGATCTCGAGCTGGTTCAGCCCGCCGATCGAGAGGGCGTACATGAACGAGACCGAGTCCGCGAGCAGCACGTTTATCTCGCGTTTCCTGGCGTTCGCCCGGACGTAGGGGATCGTGACGAGCGTGCCGAACCCGACCGTGAACCCCACGAACCCACAGACGAGCCCCGACGCTCCGACCAACAGCGGGAGCTTCGCGGCCTCGAAGAGCTCCAGTATCACGCCGTGGAGCACCCGGAGGTCGGTAAGTTTCGGGACGCCGTCCACGAAGCGCTCGACGAGGAGGAAGCCGACGACCGTGGTGAGCACCCACAGCAACGCGCCGACCGTGACCCCGACGCCGATCGCACGCGAGAGGTAGATCTCGACGGTGTCAGGCATCCGCGCCGCCGCCAGCTTCCGTTCCATGTCGTCGACGAAGTCGCCGTCGTCGTCGAACAGCCGTCGGTAGAGGCCGTAGAACCGGTCGCCGAACGTCCGCCTCCCACCCACGTAGCCCCCGCCGGTCTCGTGGCTCACGGCCCGTCCTCCGCCCCCGTCGGTGCTTCCGAGCCGTCGTCCGCGCGGCCACCGTCGGCGATCGCGGCGGCGACGCTCGGCGTGGACCGGTCGTCGTACGCCTCGAAGAGCTCGGCTTCGGCCGTTTCGAGTATCGACCCGGTGAGCCGTCGCAGCTCGTCGGAGGGGTCGGGGCGGGGGACCATCGCCTCCGTCGCGGGATCGGTGTCGATCCGCACGCTCTCCATCCCGCGCAGGTCGTCGAGGCTGGCTTCGAGCCGGTCGGTCGCGATCAGCGAGAGGATCGTCTCGGGGTCGTTGATGAACGCCTGGAGCGTGGCGGCGGCCTGGGTGTAGGTGTTGAGCCCCCGGTCGACGAGGTAGGCCAACACGACCTTTCGCTTGAAGAGCTCCGCGGAGAGCCGGTCTTCGGACCAGCCCCGGTCGAAACGGATCGATTCGAGGGTGTTCGAGCTCCCGAGACGGAGGTAGTCGTCGGTCTCGGCCTGCCACTGGTAGACGTCCTTGACGTTGATCTCGTCGTGCTCGGCGTCGTAGTAGTTGATCTCGGTGAGCGCCCGATTTCGGCGGACCTTCTTCCCGCGAACCCGCGTCGCGGTCTGGACGCTCACGAGGTCGAGCGCTGTGAACAGCGTCTTCGAGACGTTGATCGGGTCGGTCGTGAACCGCTTGATGACCTCGCCGACGTTGTCGGCGTGGAAGGTCGTGAGTGAGGTGTGACCTGTGCTCATCACCTGAAAGAGGGTTCGACCCTCCTCCCCCCGAACCTCACCCATCACGATGTAGTCGGGGCGCTGGCGGAGCGCGGCTTCGAGGAGCGCGAACTCGTCGACGTCGCCGACGTCGTCGGCGCTGAAGGAGGGTCGCGTCACCGAGGCGACCCAGTTTCGTTGCGGGATCTCGAGCTCCCTGGTGTCCTCGATCGAGACGATCTTGGCGTTGCTCGGGATGAACAGCGAGACCGCGTTGAGGCTCGTCGTCTTGCCCGAGGCCGTCCCGCCGGCGAACAGCATCGACCTACCGTTCTCGATGCAGAGCCAGACGAAGGCCATCTCCTCGATGCTGAACGTGTGCCAGTTGATGAGGTCGACCGGGGTGTAGGGGACGTCTTTGAACTGGCGGATGGTGTAGTTGGTGCCGTGGTCGGAGACCTCGCGGCCGAGGGTGAGCTGGGCGCGCGAGCCGTCGGGGAGGGTGGCGTCGACCTGAGGCTGGCGTTTCGAGATCCCCTTCCCCGAGCGCTGGGCGAGTTTCACGACGAAGTCGTCGAGGTCGCTCTCGCCGTGGCGGACGTTGGTGATCAGCTGTTCGCGGTCGGTGTGGTAGACGAACACCGGGGAGTCGTAGCCGTCACACGAGACGTCCTCGACGTTGACGTCGTGTTTGATGCCGTCGATACGTTCGTAGCCGATGAAGTCTCGCCGGAGGTAGTAGCCGAGCTTCTCGACCTGGTAGGCCGAGAGCGTCTCCGCGTCCTCGTCGAGCACCGCGGGTTCGGGCCGGGTTGAGACTCCCTCGTAGTCGCCCGGTCCGTCGGCCGTTCCAGCCGTCCCGCTCGATCTCCGTCGAACGATCCCTTTCAGCCTGCCGAGAACGCCTGAACGCCCCGTGTCCGCGGTGGGACCCTCGTAGAGGTCGTAGCGTTCGAGCAGTCGGCTCGTCTCGGTCTCGATGACGGCCGCGCGCTCGGATTCGTCGCCATCGGCCACGGCCTCGTCGTCCGAGTAGGTGATCCCGGTCTTGAGCTTCCGGGTCAGGAACGCCTTCAGGTCGGCTTCGATCCGGGTGAGGTGGGGCTCGACGAGGTAGTACTTCGCCTCGTTTTCGCGCGTCGAGTGGAAGATGACCACGAACGAGTAGGGTTCGTTGACCCAGTAGCGCGCGACCTGTTCAGCAACCACTACATTTATGCTACAAGACACTGTAGGCCGAAGTATGAGTGATTCAGAGCGGGGTCAGATTCACGCCTACGTAGATTGCGCACAGAAACGACGATGGGAGGATTACATCGAGGAATCTTATGAGGTCAATTCGATGTCTGAGTTCCTTCGTGCTGCAGCAGAGAGCTACATACAAGAAGAGCGCTCCACCTCATCCCCCTCACAGCCTGCTCAGGGCCAAGCAATCGAGGAACAGACCTCTCAGGTACTCGATGCTGTAGGAGGTCTCTCTGGTCAATTACAGGATGTTCAGCAGCGCTTGAGTGTGGTAGAAGAGGAAGTAACCAACCCGCCTGAGAGAACAGAGCTTTCAACGCAAGTTCTCCACGTTCTCCCGACAGAGAAGCCCTATACAGAGGAGTGGGATTTGATGCAGCATACTAACGATGATAGTACTATCGCTTGGGAAGGGACAGTCGATGCAGTAGCTGAAAAGTTGGGCATGACTCGTGAATATCGCACCTATCCCGATGAAGATGGTCGAATCAGAGAGAGTTCTAGCCCTGTTCACTCTCAGAAGGATCGTGTAGAGAGCGCACTCAATCAGCTCCAGAAAGATACCTCTCTCATTAACAGTGATAGTATCGAAGGAGAACTCCGATACTGGAGAGAAGACTGATGGGGACTGCTAAATCTACTCGAAGACCCTTCGAGGAACTCTCTACTGGCACGGGAATAGAGATACATGCTGAGAAATACCTTCGACGTCGATACATGCGAAAGGAGGATGTGACTGCTGACGGGGATGTAACTCACATCAAACGATTTCTACGGTGGGCTGATGAACAGGAATACGACCCACTGGAGCTTGATAAGGATGGATATGAGGAATATCTATTCTGGATGAATGCTGAGGATTACGCCTTCAGCACCGTCAGAGGGAACTACTACTCCGTCAATTCGATGTATGAGTTCCTTATCGAAGAAGACGTTGTAGAGAGCAATCCCCTCTCTGAGATTGAACTGACCAGCAGAAATTATAGCTTCGCAACCACCAGATCCAAGAAGGCACAGAAAGCCAATAGCAATGGCGAAATCATCTATCTGGAACCTGATGAGGTCAGTAAGATGTATGACCATGCGAAGGAAGCCCACGGCTCTGCACTTCGCAATGAACTCATCATCAAACTACTGTTCCAGACTGGATTGAGACGATCTGAGTTCTGTTCGATTAAGCTAGATGCTGTCGATCTTCAGAGCCGTCGGATAACTGTTGAGAATGCTAAGGTGGGTGGATCGAGAACAGTGATGTACCGACCGAATACTGATTTGCTTCTCAGAGAATGGATAGACGTTAGAAGGCCCTCGCTTCCAACAGCAGAAGACTCCCCATACCTATTCCCGTCTGATAGGAGCGAAAGGATCGATGAGCGGTATGTGAATCGGATTGTGAAGCAAACTGCCGAGGCTGCTGGATTACAGGCTACTCATTATAGAGAACACGGTGGAAACAAGCGGGCGAAGGTAACTGCCCACGTACTCAGGCACTCATTTGCCGTTGATATGCTCTTTAACTACGAAATGGATCTTCGCTCTCTTCAGGAGCTAATGGGTCACAGTGAACTCAAGACGACTGCTGTATATCTCAATATCAAGAACGATGTTGCTCTCAATGCCTATCAAAGAGCTACATCCAGTGGACGGCATTCTAGTCCTGATGAACAATCAGTTCGGAAACGGCAGCAACCAATGGGTGTAGAAAGCTCACGGCATCAGCAGTCTAATTGGTAGGATATACAGCCTCGTTGAACGGACATCCAACCACAAATACCCCTGATTCAAGGCAGGAAAACCACCCTCCGTAGAGTCAATGATCTTCGATCTCGTCTTCATCCAAAGTACGCATCAGCATCTTCACGATAGCATGATTTGTCATCTGAATCTGTTCCTGTAGTTGCTCATTTTGCTCTCTCAATTCAGGGTATTCGATCCCATTCTCGATTAGTAGGCGCAACGCTTCTGAGATATTCTCCACAGGTATGCTATCGTCGCCAATCATCCTACTGATGTGTTCAGTAGCATCTTCGGGAATAGTGGTTGAGACTTTCTTCATCCTACTACGTACAGAATCACATTTGATAGATGAAGCTGCTCAAGCCCACAAATCTCATCATTAGCGAAAATGTAGCCCTCAACCCCCGCATCACACTGATTTTGCGTAGGAATGGAGTGCTATTATACTCTTATCGACTGCAGATACCTCCATTCGAATCAGTGTAAATCCACAGCATAGTTTATAAACTCACCACGACCGTAATGCCACTTATATAGCGAATACCTCTAATCCGCTTAAAAAAGCACTCAAGTAGGAGCTATCAGTCGCTCTGTATCTAGTTGTATGCTGCCTTTGAGAGATCGTAGACTACAATGATAACGATTAGAATGAAGACAAACTCAGCAACATTCGAACCTCCAGGTGGATGAGGATGGACTCCTGCCAATAGTATCATATCCTATTACTCAGTCATTATATCATCAACTTTCTGCTCAGACGTGGGTTAGATGGTATGAATGGAAGTTTTATTCAGCAGAGCGGCTGCGGAGGGTGGGGTTCTACCCCACCCCCGCTTGCCGCTCGTTAAGAGGGGTGTGTTGGGGGCATGTCCATTCGAGTGAAGTGGGGGTAATCCCCCTTTCATTGAATGACTGTGCTTTCCTTATTACCGTTAGATAAGCATTCCACTTTGTATCAGAAAGCTCGAATCCAGTGAATCCCAACTAATAGGCATAGATCTCTGTGAGGCATTTTTCTTGGATGGCAGACTCAAATGCCACCCCTTCTGGTGAATTTTCGGCATACTCGTGCGCACGCGCATAGCATGGCCGTATCGTTCCATGCACCTTAGACGGGGCTCTGATCCCCGAGAAAATGTTATACGATGGTAGTTGAAGCAGAGACATGCTCACCGCACTATGCACGGAGCGTATGCCAATAGCACTGAGTGTGTCATCTTCCTCTGTGAGACGTTCCGCAGCAGAATAGGATGAATACCTTTTGATGATGGTTAGAGCCACTCAGAAATCTAGCTGACGGCATACAACTGCAGAGAATTACTGCAGCAACGGTCAGCCCCGTAGGGAGCTTTGGAGAGTATGATGCTGAGATCACAGGTGTAGGTGCTCCGATACAGAGCAATCAGTTGTTGGGTCCATGCCCAACATACTTATTGATGGGGTGCATACCAACAGTCGCGGATGACAAAAGCAGAATCAGACATCGATACTGTACTCGATGAAACCCGAAAAGAGGGCAATAGGGTGATCCATCGGAAGGTGATCCTAGTTCCAGAGTCCTCTAAGTTCCCTGATGGAGTGAAATATGAGTTCCATCACGGAACTTTGGACGGTGAAACGCTGCTGCGATACGACAATGCTCATGGACAGCATGAGAAGCACATCGGAGACAGTGTTGAAAAAATTGAGTACCCAGGTATAGTCGAACTGTACGAGCAGTTCGCTAACAAGATAGAGGGCACGTAGCCCTCGTATTGTCTGCAAATGGTCATCCGTGGAGGCAAAACAAAATGCCATTCGAAAAACGAGGCGGCGGACAGGAAAGCAAGGATAAAACAGTGAAAACACTGAACGTGTATGTAGAGTCTACTGAGGATTTCCACGAGAGAGGTTTGGAAAATCTGAAAAAGATTGAAAAGGGTGAGCCTATCGAAGACAAATTCACCCTTAGTCTTTCAAATCTCAAGGAATTGGATAGAGTCTTCTCTGAGAAGAATATCCAACTGCTCCAGGTAATTGCGAAGCAGGAACCTGAAAGCATTCGTGAAGCTGCGCGGCTTGTCGAGCGGGATGTGAAAGAGGTTCATCGCAATCTCAAGGAACTTGAGCAGTTGAAGGTAGTCGAGTTTGAGTCACATGGTCGTTCGAAGAAGCCTGTCGTATGGTACGACAGGATTGATGTCCATGTGGATCTGCTTGACTTTGACTCAGAGGGGAGAGCAGAGCCTTCTGCTGTATAACAACTGTGGAAGATGAATGCTAAAGACATAGGCACGTATCTTGGTGCCTATTGGTCTGCCCTATTCTTCCTCATTGCTGCGGCAGCAATGGGGGTCTCTGCAATCCTCGGATATCGGCTTCCAGACACAATTGTTGAATACGGAACGCTCTTCTTAGTAGTTGTGACGTTAGCTACGGTATTTCAAAATAGTCAGCTCATCAAAAATGCTTCCGAGGAACGTAAAGTCAGCAGAGATCTACTCAGAGAGCAGCAGAAAGACGCAGTCATACAGTTAATTGACGCTGGAATTGATGATCTGAATGGTCGATTCGGCAGTGATGCAAAAATACTGGAAGAAATTTCCAAAGAGAATAACAAGGCTATCCTTCCTAAATTGGCACAGACATTCCAACGACCATCAGACCGAATCCTATCCGATATTGAGCAACACTATCCAGAAATCACTAGTGAAGTGGAGCAGTATGAAGAGATACGGGAAGAATATGTTAGAAAATCAAATCTTCTGGAATCTAACTTAACTGAAGCGATTCCTGACGGTCTCAGTGAGGAACAACGCTCCGCACTAATCCAGGTCGCCGCTGAAAACGGTGACACGAACAAACATAGAGCCCCTCTAGTGCTGTCAAATGTGACGGAGTCGATTGTGCATGGTGCTTTCGGGGGTCGTGAATTGTATTCTGGAAGGAATCAGGGGTCTAAAATATGGATAGAAGACAGTTGGCAATCCGTGAGACAGGCATCTCTCACTATACAAGATGATCCGCAGTATTCAGATCAGTTCGAAGATATCTACGCGCTTGGTAAGCAACTGAAAGCCAAGAACAAGGATCTCAGGGAAAGTTTGGGTTCCGCACGTAGCGACTTCAGAGAAGAGTATGGTATCCTCGAACCAGAGATTGTAGAAAGAAGAGAGGAAGCATAACTATTGCTTCCTGTCATAGAACAACCTTCAGCGACTCCTCTCCGCATGTAACCCCAACATTCCCCTCAGTATCCTTCTCACTCTTCAGCGAGAGGTATTCATCTCACAGTGCGATGAAGCCATTGAGAAACCGAGATACTACATACAATAGAAGAAACGTGTCTCTTACAAGTTAGCTATAGGATACTACATTAGACAGGCCGATCAGAGTGATTCCGATTGAGCCACTCCTGCTTTGAGAGTTCGCGGCCTGCATCCTCAGTGTCCTTCGCATTGATGGTCTGATTGTTATTGATGGTCGTTCCACCGCTCGAACCAGAACCACCCATCAAGCTAGAGAGACTCTTTGAGGATGTCGATGAAGTCGAACTCGAAGACTGCTTGTTCTCATCTTCAATTGCCTGCTCTTCAGCAGAGCCCTTCTGAGAGACGTTCTCACCGACAGACATCGGAGCATACGGATTCGGGCCGTCGAAGCCATCTGCTTCCGCATTGAATCGCTTGAGAGACTTTGTTGCTTCGTCAATGTCACTTGAAGCACTCATAAATCCCGATCCAACTCCGACCACTGCACCTGCTAATGCCACTAAGATTCCAATCCCAGTGACTGCTAAGAGTGCTGTAATCGCAGTCGTTAGGACTCCAACCCCAGTGCTCGCCATGATAGTTGCCTCACTGAATCCTAAGAGACCCCCAACAGAGACGGCTAACCCCTGCACAAAGGTCATCAATGCGGCGAATCCTGTTGCCACTAAGGTTCCAGAGAACGCGCTTGTAACCGTCGTAGCGAGAGATAGGGCCGTTACGAGCATCAAGAGGGCTGCGACACCCATGCCGATGAATTCGCCAAATGGCCCTAGTATCTCGATGACACTGCCGATAGCGGCGATAAACTGGAATACTATTGCACTCACCTGCATGAAGCCTGTCGAGAGCGCAAGCAGTGTCGGCAACATCTCAAGGAATGCATCTATCAACGGGAGAAGAGCAGGCAAGACTTCTGCAGCAACGTGAGCAAATCCTTCGATGATGTCTGCCCCCTCAAGCCACTCACCAAACATGGCGAAGAGAGGTGACATTGCCTCACCGAGTTCTGCGAGTGAGGCCAATAGTCCTGGGACGTAATTGAGGACGAAGCCGCCGAATGCTCGTGCTTCATCTTCTAGCTGCAAGAAGACATCATCACGAGCAGCAATCCGATCAAAGAGTGATCCGAGACCCTCAACCCCGTCTTCAAAGAGAGGTTGGAGGTCATCAGCGATTGGTGCGAACGCCTGCAAAAAGTCTTCACGCAAGTCGTCTTTGATCGATGAGAATCCTTGTTGTAAGGACTCAGTGTCATATCCTCCTCCCCGTTCGGCTGCTGCTCCCAACCCACCAAGAAGGGTTAGTCCACCAATTGCCCCTGCTGCACCTACTGCAGCACCAGCGAGCGTGACTAAGCCTGCTACTGCTGCAGGGATAGCACCAATGAAGACCATCAGCATCGGGATGAGTGACGCGACCACACCGTACAGGCCGCTCATCGTCATCTTCGTCTTCTTCAGTGGCTTCTTCGGACTATTCTGACTCATATCAAGAGGATCGACTCCAAATGCCTCTGCACGATCAGGGACGTCTACATCTCTATCAGAGCCTGAACCGAAGAACCTAGCCAATTCTTGCTTGAACTGCTCTCTCAGAGAAAAGCTATCGTCAAATGACTCTCTTTCGAGACCAGTATCTACCCCTCTACTTCCGATGGAAAGATCACTCTGGACGTCTGACCGCAATTCAGAGTAATCTCCCTTGATATCGGTATATAGGTTGGCTACATTGCTCCTATCCTCTGCATCGATAGATGGAGTTGCAACCAACTCATCCAACTGAGTGAGTTTCTCACGGAGGGCAGTGACCTTCGAAGATGCATGGTCAGTATCCGTATCTGCCGTAGTAGAGGCTTCTTCGAGTGAATCTAACTCTCCCTTCAATTCAGGGAGTGCATCTGCATCGAAGTCTTCTCCACTCATCCCGCTGAGGATGTCCCTGTCTAATTCGCGGAAGCCAGCATCTAACTCAGAGAATGGTGCCTGGAGAGCACTCTCTGACTCAATCAGCGTATTCAGTCGCTCATGCTGAACGTTGTCGAACTCTGGTGTGAGTGAAGTCTCATCTACGCTCTCAAATTGCTCTTCGAGCCTGCCGATTGTGTCTTGTATTTCACCACTCTCAACGTCTGAAGAGAGGTCAACGTCGATTGTATCTCCCTCTCCGATAGCTCTACGCAAATCAGAGATATCTTGATAGATGGAGTCTGTATCCAGCCCACTGCTCTCTAAGAGTGTCTCACTCTGCTCTACCCGCTCTTCAAATCGCTCCACCTGTTCAACCCCTTCCGAGGGTGATTCAACCGTAGAGAGCGATTCTCGAAGGTCAGAGAGGTCTTCGTTCAGTATGTCACTCGAATCAGAAGACTCAATTTGCAGTTGAGTTCTCAGGTCATCTAGGTCACTGAGCAGAGCCTCATTATCGAACTCTGGTTCAACACTGAACGTCTCTTGTGAACGAAGACGGCTTTCAAGAGCATCTATCTCGTCTATAGCCCGCTCTGTGTCGATGTCTGCATGGAGAGTAGCCTCCCTGTCGAATAGTGCTTCATCCAGATTCGTGGCCGTCTCAGCGGCCTTCTCGTCCAACTCAGATAGCTGACTCCGCATCAACCGCACTGACTGAGAAAGCGAATCCGTATCCAGATCAGCAGTGTCTATTTCCTCATCCAGTTCCGTGCGAGTACGCTCAATCTGCTCACGCACAACATGTATTGTAGATTCGTCAGTCTCGTCGGGGAGAGTGTCAAGTCTGCTCTCCAGGGTATCCAACTGCTCTCTCGCCTCAGAGACATCTACATCGGCATTCAGTGTAGCAGACCTATCTGAGAGTAGCTCGGGTATCTCCGTGAGTACTGTAGACTCATTCTCGGTAGCAGTCAACTGAGAGCGAATTTCGCTTTGTAGATCATCGTCAGCCAACCCTAAGATGTCTTCACGGACATCGAGAATTTCAGAGCGTAGCTCGCTGGTATCCAGATTAGTGCTAAGGTCCGTCAGCCCTCTCTCAGCTAAGGTTGCTTTGCCAGCTTGCTCACGGACGAACTCTTCATCAACTTCAGACCGATCAACGCCCTCAATCGACCCTCGAAGGTCCGTGAGGGTGTCTTGTACTGATTCAGGGTCAACATCAATGCCGTCAGAGAGCGATTCATTGACGCTGATTCCCTGTCCGATATCAAGATCATCGAGGTTAGAGAGGGTCTCATCGAAGTCTAAATCTGCAAGCTCGTTCTGAATCTCAGCGACGTCTGCAAGAGTGTCTCCGAGAAAGCCCGATTCGTCAACACCACCCTCTGTGCGTATTGGGAGAGAATCGTCCTCCAGTTCAGCAGTGACTTGGAGAGTTCTCGCTGCTTCCTTAAACTGGGATGCACGCTTCTCTCCGACCCCATCGACATTGGTTAGGTCGGATTCCTCTGCTTGCTGGATGTCGCTGAGGTTCTCATACCCCTGGTTATTGAGTGCTGTAGAAGTGTGCTCTCCAATGCCTTTGACTTCTTCAAGAGGTATATCCTCAAGCTCAACACCCAGTAATGCATCCTCACCGAACTCAGGCGGCTCTATCTCGCTCAGATTACTATCGATGTCACCAATATCGAGAGAGATGTCGTTGACATCCGTTTCAAAGTCAGCGACCTCCGACCGCATGTCTCTGAGAACGGAGTGAATCTTACCGTCCTCATCGACCTGTAGCTCAGCCGTGTACGTATCCTCGAAGTTCTCTGCGAGAGCCTTTAGGGACTGTATCTGCGCTCTCGAATCCTCTATACCATTTATGTCCGTTAGCTCAGATTCTGGAGCCTCTCGGATGTCTCTGAGGCTCTTATAGCCCTCACTGTTGAGTGCTGTAGAGGTTCGCTCATCGATGTCGTCTATACTCTCGATAGGAATGTCTTCAAGCTCAACGCCAAGTAGCGCATCCTCATCGAGTTCAGGGGATGCAAATTCAACCAGTTCAGCATCTATGTCTCCCAAATCAAGAGACATTTCGCTAAAGTCGTCTTCAAACTCAGCGACGTCTCCCCGTATGTCTCTTAGCGCAGAGCTAACTTCTCCATTCTCATCAACATCCAAATCTGCCGTATAGGTGTCTTCAAAGTCCTCTGCAACAGCATGAACAGACTCTATCTGAGAAATCGCTTCATCGACACCATCGACATCAACATCAATGGTAATGTCTTCAACGTCTTCCTTGAGGGTGTCAATCCCCTCAAGATCAGCAGCAAGCTCGTCTAGCTCGTCAGAAAACTCATCAACAATCTCTATAACTATGTCTAATTCTTCAGTCGCCATGTCGAAAAACAGTAAAATCTAGAACAGGTCAGAAAGCGAGTCTGCATCAAAAATGCCTCTTACCGCAAAAATGTCAGCATCATCAAACTGCATCGGGAGACTTCTATTTCCGTTTCCGTCGTCAAGAAGATCTATCCATTGAGGCATATCTCCCTCACACTTGATGAGAGTACGTTCGATGTAGAACTCCTCGTGGAGCAGTAAACTCTCCACGATAGAGGGCTTGGAGGTAGTCACCTTCGCGTAGCCTTCAGGCCCCTCATCGTCTCGAACGTAGATTTTATGCGTTTCAGGGGATCTAACTCTATCAGCTAGATTCTCTCGGTAGTTCTCTTCTTGTTTATTCATTGTTGTAAACTGATTCGTCGTCTTCTAAGTCTATACTCTGGTGCGATTCAATCAGCGACAAAAGCGTATCCTCAAAGGTAGCTCCCGCCGAGCAATTGGGTAGTTGGAAACGAGCCTCGTTCACCGCTGATTGAGTAGATCCGTTAATCGCTATCATTTTCATTAGTAATTTCCGCCATTTAGTTCAGCAAAACAGGGAATCCGTCTTCTTCACCCCATACTTCATTCGTATGTAGAGCATGGTGATCCGACTGCGAGAGAGGTTCCAAATTTGCGGGTCTGTTATCAAATTGATGTTTGTTCCGATGATTCACTTCGTTGCCTGCAACCGCGTCAAATCCGTATTCGGCAACAGCGAGAAGCCGATGAACCAGAACTGAAGTCCTCGAACCGCTCTCCATCCACTTCTCACGTTCAGGCCTCTCATTCCACTTTTCGATGCTGTGTGAAACTCCGATGTCATGCGTGGTTGGAACATCGAGACGATCCATCCATCTCACAATAGTAGTTCGACCGCACCCTAATCTATCAGCAATCTGTCGCTGAGTCAATTCGTCCTTCCAGTACAGGTCGGAGAGTAGAGACCTATCTCTCCAGGGAGTTTCGTTATTCGTAAGCGATTCAACTGATTCAGTATTGTTAGCAGCAATAGACATATCTCTAAAGCAGTAGTCTTCTATCGAAACCGTCTGAGACGATGTATTCAAAGACTAGTTCATTTTCAGCATGCGCGCCTGTCTCCTCTCTGCGATGGGAGTCAAGGACTCCCTTCTCGCTGTGGGACAGGCGCTTGTCGGGATGAATAGGTATTAGGCTCACAATCATTCACTGAGAGCAGGCTGCGTGTCTGAATGATTCTATTGACAAACCACTCTCATTCAGTAAACTATTGATGAAGAGCCATCCTATTTCATTCTCCTTCTCATAGAGTATGTCCTGTGCTCGCAACGCCGATTTCCCTTATAAATAAGACGATTACATGCACTTTACTTGCATCCATAAGTTATAGTTGCTCTTTGATGCTATCCCGTGTCGTACTCAGAAAGCTTGGATCGAAGCCAAATTGTTCACAGACATCTTTGAACCGAGAATCGTTCTCTATGAGAGTAGGATTGTGATGGAGATTTGTTCTCTCCATACGGTCGCTCAGTGCCATTTCACCGTAGGCTCGATCTTCCCTAGTAACAAGGCTCAATACCGCGATAGCTGCTTTCTTATTATTTGAGTGCGCTCCGAGAGTATCTACGTCGATCTTCTTCATCATTGACTTTGCTTCTTCACGTTGAGGCTGAATGCACCCGAGCTGCTTAGAGATGATTTCGGTGATAGTGAGCTTGTCCGCAGTCTCACGAGCAGATTCTTCATCGGATGCCCCTCTCCCTTCAACAGGTGCTTCCCCCATAGCATTCGTCTGAAAGAGCCACATTGACCTCCATCGAGCACGGTCAATGGCAATTGTAGGACTGGTATCCTTTTTTCGCCATTCAGTCTGATACTCTCGGTGCTGGAGTACACTTCTTTTGCCGATTGGCACTTCGTGACCCGTAGTATCCTTCAGGTGATCCCGAGTTTTCCCTAATTCGTCACTGTCTAACGACTCTTCATCAAGTGATAGCTCTCTCCCACCGAAGATACAGTCTGAGCATTGGCATTCAATATCATCATCTGCTCTAAGTGTCCTGAGTACCGCGAGCGCATTCTCACGATTATGATACTCTATCCAACTCGATGGTCTATCTTGTGGGAGTTCTGTGCTTGTTGCGCTTTGTGCTTCTGCAGACATTCTTGATCACAGAGACCTGTATAGCGACCTTCTCTCTACATTATGCTCGTAGCCTTGCATAGGCCTCTATGACAGGCTCCAGCAAGTTGACTTATAAATTGTCGGTCAGGGCAACTCAAACGCAACTCGTCTCAGATATTGTGTGCCGTTTTGACATCTGCTCTAATGAGGCTATATGTCAGCAGGGTCTATCGATATGCCACTCCACCTTCTTCCCATGAATAGAGTTCTCCCGTAATCGGGATAGCTTCTGTCCAGATCCGAATATACTACTGGTGCCTCTATCTCGTGGTAATCAAGCAGATCTTCGACTATCTCTTTGTATCCATCTGGAGGGTTTGGACTGAGGATCACTCTATTTATCAACTCATTTGGGTCGAATCGGACTGCTTGACCCTCCTTTGTTTGTTCTATTGATCCTGTACCTGTCATTGGATCCTCAAATACCGCTCTAAACTCTCTTTCACTGCTAAACTCGTCTCGTTTGTGGAAGAATCGAGCGTATTGCGACTGAGGCATTGCTTCATTCTGAAAATCGATATATTCAACTGAACCAACCTGCATTTTCTCGTGTTCCGCCTTCATGTCTTGCACTGCAGCTTCATAATTCTGAACAGCATCACTGTCAGGATTATCTCTATTCAAAAATGCATCCACTTTCGCGTTATCACTCTTGAGAATGCTCTCAAGAAGGTTATCGGAGACATCCTTCTCAATACTCTTCTTGAATTGTCCAACCGTAGTTTCAATTGCAACACCCAGATCACCTCCAATATATGCATTCCAGAAAACGGCTGACTCGGACTCACCCTCACGCCAGCAATTGATGTATACTTTCTTGTTCACAAAATTGATGAAGTCTTCTCTTGCCTCTCGCTCAGCTTTATGCATTTCCTTAGCGGCTTCTTGACCAAAAATTTCCTGCTGTTGTTGGTTCAATTTCGCCAAATAATCGATATTCGGCTGTGGAAACATCCCCTCGAATCGATCGTCAAATGCTTCAACAGTACTGAACCAGAACTCCTCTGATTGAAGAATCGTTTCAAGACTCTCAAATGTTCTATACCTTCGAATTATTGTGTCCTCTTGGGGTTGCTTTGGCCCCCAAGGTGCAGTAATCTTCATCTCTTGTCGATTAGTCTGCAGAAATTGCTGAAGGTCATCTCTTGAAAGTATATCGCGCTTATCGCTCAGAGATAAGTGGCCTTGTAGCAGATTCCAGTCCTCTTCGCTCCAAATGTGGTCCCTTGCGAGCCGATTGAATTGCCGAAACCGTTCTTTCTTCAGTTTCTCCTCATCATCCTTGTCCATGAGAGCTTATTCTCTGTTAGTGACACTGCTCCATTAATCGTAGGCACTCTCCCTCCCGCGCAATATTCCATGTTCTTAGCGCAAAATTATTCTAAATCTACAAATTGAGATAGACGTCGAAATAGTATAGAGATCTTGATGGAGGGGGTCTATACTACTGAGAGAGCGAAGTTCCGTGTGGAGGGGGCGTGCATCCACCCCAATATGTAGGCGAAGGGAACCTATTGAGTGCTCTAATCTTGATGGGGGAGTGTTAGCGAACAGACATATGGTGGCGCCATTGAGGTTGTATCTCTGAGTGCTGAGCACCGAAGTACACTGTGAGGGGTAAGACACCTATCTACTGTTCACTCCAATTCCTGAGTAAGACAGAGGCATTGTATGCTGATAGAGTATCTGTCTACCTTCTCATCCCACTGGGGCATGCACGCTCAGACAGCTTACTCAGACACTGACCATATCAGTGAGTTCCCTATTTTCTGCGAGTCAACTATCTCTTCCTCGCTTAGTCGTCTGAGTCGGAAATCAGCAGCCTGTCGAGAACATCCTAGTTCATTCCCTACATTGGTTGTCGTCGCAGGATCGGCTTCCCGAATAGCGCTGAGTATATCTTCTTCTGAATAACGGTGACTCTGTTTTCCGTCGCTCATACTGACTGTACTGTACCACCTCATTTAGTCTTTGCTATGAAGCAAAGAGTTAAGTGGCATGCACTCTTTGGATGAAGTAAGCACTGAGGTACTGTCTCACGAGGAAAGTGAGGCGAGTGTTAGAGCACTCACCTCGGTGTCGGACAAGACCGACATGGCATACAACGCCTCTGCGTCACATGAAGGTGACGCCACGAACGGACGTATCGAGAATGCAATTGAGCAACTGCAGTCCACCAAGAGGAAGATCCACCAGGAGGGGGAGTGGGCAGAAAACTTCCATTGGTACGACGATCGCGTTGACGAGTTGGATGACGCTATCGAGCTGCTGGAGAGTACTGACGACGGTGATGACCTCCCTGAGATAACTCGCCACGTTGAGGCACCTGAATACGGTGGAGAGACCTATGCTCGGTGTGAAGGCTGTGGCGTCGAGTCAATTAGTGGTCCTAATCATATCCTTCACGACGAGGACTGTCCTCACTCGGAGGTCCGTCTATGAGCGTCACCTCTGAGAACACCACTGCTGCAAAGCGAGCAGAGTGGGAAGGCATGGAGTACCGCGTTCCTGTTCACGGGAGTGTTCGTGTCGAGAATACCTCATATGGAGAAGAGAGCGATGAGCATGTCTATGTCGTCTCCGTAGAGAGTGAGATCCCGTTTGACTGTACGTGTCCTTCGTGGCAGTACAACAACCCTGATAACGGGTGTAAGCACATGCTTGCCGTTGAGAACAAACCTGCAGTACTGCAGGCTGCTTCGGAGGTTCGCGAATGATACTTCACGGCGACCTCATCTCGGCCTTCTTTGAGAATGTAGAGCGAATAAGCACCCTTCACGAGAAACGACGTGAAGAGGCACTCACTGCCGATGAATGCTTCCTCGCACGCTGGCGAATGAAGAACGACACTGACGATCCTGAAGACGTCGTTAGTGAAATCAACGAGCGTAGAAAAGAGAGTGATTCATCGATAGATGCAGAGGTTAACGAGCTTGATGTCATGTTCCACCTCAATCACAGATGTGACTGTGACCATCTTGGAAAGAGCCAAATAAAGCTTCGAGACTGTATGAGACTTCGAACGATGGAGCTTGATGAGGCGATAGATCACTTTCCGAACCATTGGGAATACACTATCCGCGCTCACTGGGAAGGGAAGGATAAGCATTGCATCCACGAAGACCTAATCGAACCTCGGACACAGTAGCTGTATCCTACTGGACCACGGGAATATGATTCTCGTGCGAACCCAATAGTCTCAGCCAACTGTCTTCTTGTCCATCTCTTACATACCAAAGTGTGTTGTGTGGGGGAATTTATTTGTAGTATGAAAACAACTACTATTCAAGACACATATCTATGGGACTATCAGATAGATTCCGTTCTGCATGGATAGAAGCCGTAGAAGAAGATCTTGAGTGTCCCCAGTGTGCTTCCTCTAATCAGTCTGCTAAAGGCATGATTGCTGGTGAGATGAAGTGTGATGACTGTGGATATGATTATTCGTACAATGAGAGAGTCTCTACGAAAAGTCGTTCAAAGGAATGGAGAGAGCACGAAGAGCATGTTGATGAACTTGTAGAGAGCGCTATGGGGGAATCAGTGACGCGAGAAGCTCTCTTAGAAGGAATGAGATTCGACAATAAGGATAATCTTTTAGTAGAATTCCTCGATGATGGAGAGCAGCCACATTACATTCTAAAGGGGCGTACTATTGACGTCGAAGGCGGTGGAGACAGCACAGGATACTGGGGTAATGATCGTAGTCGGAAGAATGGAACTGAAGGCCACGTACATACTATCCTTACTGACAAGCGCATTGTAGCTCACATTCCTCAGACTCTCGGTGATGATGAGCGCAATGTCCCATATGACTCAGTGAATGGAGTTGACTTCGACACGGGTCTAATACACAAGAGGCTAACAGTGCAGACCTATGGACGCACATACCACTTCTCTGGGTCGAAATCCTCGAAAGAAGAGTGTCGTGATGCAGCGAAGTTCATCCGTATTATGACTGAGTAGGTTGGGCAATTGCTTGTTATGATGGTCCTTGCATGTCGATTATGATTGAATTGTTAATGACAACCCTCCACAAAGCACTTACCAGAAGCCATTCGTCCTCAAATAGGGAATGTCAATGTTCCCTACGGAGAGTTGTCCTGGCATCATTTCGCTCCCCATTTCATGAGAAGAACTCGACGCATATCATAGTTGTGCCCCTCAGACCTGTTATTTATGATCAGTTGTCTCTATCGTTGTGACGCTATTACACAAAGCATTTAGCGTGACCCACAAGCGGTGAGGTGGGAACCTCGTTCCCTAAGGTGGTTCTTGCGCGGCACCACCTTTCTAAGTCCAGAATCGTTTACACTACTTCGAGGCGTTTATTATGTACGACAATGAACGTTCCACGGGGAAGTGAGACTCTCGCTGATCCAGTCAAAACCGCCTTCACTCTCACTCCCTTTGTGATTAACGTTCGGCCATGAGAAGTCAGAGGTCACTATCACTCCATAGTGAGCTTCTGATGAGTTCTCTGAGCCGAGCATCAGAATTTTCCCCTAAATCAACGAACGGTGTAGCTAACCGTTACTCCTACTATGTTAGTTACTACCATAAGACTCATACCGTAGTGTGTCCTACTCTCAGTGCTTGGAAGTAGGGTTCGCAAAAAGCGGAAGCCCCGTTGCGTGGCATCACCCTGCTTTCGAGTTTCCCAGACTGGTCCACTGACCAGTACGAGACGTACATATGCCTTCCACATAGTTATTGTGAAGCCACATCAAATCATCTTCATCTAATGGTAGCACCAAGATACCTCACTCATCACATTTCTGTTTAATATGATTTATTTACACTGACTCCGATAGCATCGTAGCATGAACTGCCCTCTCTGTGGCACCCCACTCACCGATGACCGTCCTAAATATCGGATAGCACTTCATGCTGTAGACAAGGGTCGTCTATCTACAGTCCGCGACAGTCAAGCTACTAAGAAAAATCAAGTTTGTAGGGACTGTTGGGAAGACTTCAGAAGCAAGCTCTCGTAAAGTCGTATATAAATCTGAATATCTATAAGAAAGGTATATACAATCTACCTTCCCATTCCGAGGTCAATGGATTGTCCCCTCTGTGGTGAGTCAATTTCGGAAGGACCACCTCATTACTATCTTACTCTCAGTTCGGACAACAGAAGTTTAGAAGATATCCAAGAAGATGTGGAAATTTGTGAACAGTGCTTCAACCAGTATCGGGACAGTTTATCCTGATTAGTGGGCAGCAAGTAGATAGAATAAGCCGTTGATATTCTAACTTAGTGCTACAAGAATAGTATTCTAAGGAGAACAGTAGCGCGCGACCTCCCGAAAGTAGGGTTTTCGGTCGAGCGGTACCGCCTTCTCGAGGTCGTAGCGGTTCGCGACCGTGGTCCGCCCGTCGGCCGCCGTGAAGAAGTCGTCCCCGTCGACCGCGTCGTCCACCGTCACCGTTCGGGCATCGACGGCGCGGGCGAGCCCACCGGCCATCCCGGCCGCGGCGGCGATACGGGCCGCGACGCCAGCGTTCGTGGGCGGATCGCGAGCGGACGAACCGTCGGACTCCGACATTGGCGAGCCTGGCCTCCTCATCGAATAAAAACCCTCGGCGGGGCCGAGTCGGCCCGATACCTCGTCGAGCGGCCGACGTCGGGCGGAACGATAGATTTACCCACCTCGTTCGTATAAGTTACATGTGATTTCGATACTCCTTCTCGTTGGGGTCGGCGTCGCGGTCTTCGTCGGTTTCAACATCGGTGGTTCCTCGACCGGCGTCGCGTTCGGCCCGGCGGTGGGGAGCCGGCTGGTCTCGAAGAACGGCGCGGCGGCGCTGTTCACCCTCTTCGCGCTGATCGGTGGCTGGACCTACGGTCGAGAGGTCGTGAAGACGATGGGTGGCGATATCGTCCCGTCGAGCCAGTTCACCCTCGGGGCGAGCGTCGCGGTGCTGTTCTTCGTCGGGCTCGCGCTCCTCATCTCGAACCTCTTCGGCGTGCCCGCCTCGACCTCGATGACGGCGGTCGGCGCGATCGCGGGGCTCGGTCTCGCGAGTCACACCCTCGACTGGGGCGTGATGGGCGGGATCGTCTCGTGGTGGCTCGTCGCCCCCGTGGTCGCCTTCTGGGTGTGTGCGGTGATCGGTCGCTACCTCTACCCCTACCTCGACGCGTGGTTCGCGCTCGACCAGTCCGACAGCGACCTCCTGACGATCGACCGGACCGGCCCGGTTCCCGTCCCGAGACCCGCACCGGGGACGACCCCGAAGGAAGTCTTCTGGAGCGCCGTCGTGCTCGCGATCAGCTGCTACATGGCGTTCTCCGCGGGCGCGTCGAACGTCGCCAACGCGGTCGCCCCCCTCGTCGGTGGCGGCACGGTCACGGCCGACCAAGGGGTGCTGCTCGCGGCCGCCGCGATCGGTCTCGGCGCGTTCACGATCGCCCGGCGGACCCTCGACACCATCGGCAACGACCTCACCGACCTCCCCCTCCTGGCCTCGCTGATCGTCGCGAGCGTGAGCGCCACCATCATCACGGTGCTCTCGCGGCTCGGGATCCCGGCGAGCCTGGCCGTGAGCGCCACGATGTGTATCGTGGGCCTCGGCTGGGGTCGGGCTACCCGAACGACCACCATCGCGGACGCGGCGTCGGCGGCCTACCGCGGCGAGGAGAGCGCGACCCTCACCACCGGCGCGCTCGCCGCCGACTCGCCCGAAGCGATCGACGCCGACGGTACCCCCGACGGCGGTGACGTCCCGGAGCCCGACGTCCCGCGGATCGGCGACGAGGACCCCGCGGACTTCACCTCACAGGAACTCTTCGACCCGTCGGCGACGGGCCGGGTCGTGATGCTCTGGATCCTCACCCCCTCCCTGTCGGCGGCCGCCTCGTACGTTCTCTTCAGTCTCTTTCCGATCTACGGTGGCTGAGCCGCTCGCGATGTCGGTGATCGATAGCGTTTTTCGCCTCCCTACCCCGTCTCCGATGTGACCGAACTCCGGGGCGTACTGGTCGAGGTCGGCGACGGGACCACCGTCGAAACCCGGTACGGCGAGCGCGACCTCGCCGAACTCACCCTCCGACCGGACGGGGGTCGCGCCGACCCCGTGACGCTGACCTGCTGGGGGAAGTGGGCCGAAACCGCGGACCACGCCCGACCCGGAATGGACGTTTTGGCCGTCGACGTCGAGGAGAACGACTACGACGGCGACGGTGGGTACGCGACGACCGGCGACTCGCGGGTGGTGCTCCAGCCCGACTACCTCGTGAACGTCACCGACGTTCGCTCGTGGGTCCAGTGTCCCAGGTTGGAGTACCTCAACTCGATGTCGGGGATCCCCCTGAATTACCCGGTGGTGAAGGGGACCATCGTCCACGAGATCTTCTCCGACCTGCTTCGGGGAAGCGAGGTCGAGGCCTCGATCGACGACCGGGTCGAGGAGGCGGGCCTCGACCTCGGCCTCCTCGGGCGCGACCCCGAGGAAGTGCGCGCGGACGTCGCCGACCACGCCCGCGCGATCGACGGCTGGCTCCGCCAGGGCACGCTCGACGACGAGGACGAGTGGCGCTCCGAGCAGACACTCATCAGTGAACGGTACGGCCTGAAGGGTCGAGCCGACGCGGTCCGCCGGGGCGCGCCGGTCGAACTCAAGACGGGGAAGAACACCAAGAGCGAGCCCCGATTTCAGGACAAGATCCAGGTCGCTTGCTATGCGCTCCTATTGGGTGAACGCGGTCCGTCACCCGATACTGGCACCCTCATCTACACGAAGAACGCCGCACTCGACCGGAACGAGGAGGACGGCGACCTCTCGCCGGCGAAGGACTTCTCGCTCAACGACGGTTTACTCGGGTACGTCGTCCGCCAGCGCAACCAGCTCGTGTCGATGGCGCTCGAAAAAACTGTGCCGACGGGCTACGAGGCCAACGCGCGGTGTGAGTACTGCTTCGAGCAGGACACCTGCATGGTGGTCTCGGGCCGGCTCGACCAGGAGTCGAAGGCAGGGCAGATCGGGAGCGCGCTCCCCGCCGAGGAGCGCGCGTACTTCGCACGGTTTTACCGCGCCATCGAGGCCGAGCGCCGTGCCGTCCATCGAGAGTACGCGAAGCTCTGGACCCAGACCCCCGAGGAGCGCGCCGACGCCGACCGCGCGCTCATCGATCTCGAACCGCTCGGAAGAACCGAGGTCGACGACGGCTGGGAGCTCCGAGCGCGGTGTGACGACCCGGTCTCGAAGATCCGCGAGGGCGACGTGGTGCTCGCGAGCGACGGCGACCCGGTCTACGGCACCGCCGAGATGGGTCGGGTGCTCGAACTCGACGACGAGGTCGTGGTGAACACCGAGGAACCGGTCGACCTCCGGCGGCTCGACGTCTACCCCTCGGAGATGGGTGTCGACGGGATGCTGACGGCGCTCCACAACGCGGTGCTGGCCGGCGACCCGGACCGGAAGGACGTGCTCTTCGGGCGGCGCGAGCCCGAGTTCCGGGAAGTGGACGAGGAGTTCATCCCGAACAACAATTCCCAGGATCGGGCCGTGCGGCTCGCGGTCGGCGCGGAGGACTGTGCGCTGGTCCATGGCCCGCCGGGCACGGGCAAGACCTACACCATCGCGCGCACCATCCAGGCGCTGGTCGAGCGCGGGGACCGAGTACTCCTCTCGGGGTTCACGAACCGTGCGGTCGACAACGCCCTGGAGGCGCTCCGCGACCAGGGGTTCGAGGAGTTCGTTCGTGTCGGAACCGAACACGGCGTCCGTGCAGACATGCAGGGCTTCAGACTCGAAACCCGCGGCGACCCCGAGGCGCGAGCGCGGGAGCTGGAGGACGCACCCGTGGTAGCGGCGACGACCGCGAGCTGTGGCTCGCGGGTCATGCGCGAGGAGTCGTTCGACGTCGCGCTGGTCGACGAGGCGGGCCAGCTCACCGAACCCGCGACGCTCGCGGCGACCACGCTCGCCGACCGGTTCGTGCTCGTCGGGGACCACCAGCAGCTTCCCCCCGTGGTCCAGGCGGCGGATGCAGTCGACGAAGGCGATGTCGAGGTCGAGTCGACGACCGACCCGGCCGCCGCGCGGTCGGACGGCGGTATGACCGATGCAGCCGACCTCTCGCGGTCGCTGTTCGAGCGGCTGGTCGACGCCCATCCCGACGCGTCGGTACTGCTCGACACCCAGTATCGGATGGCCCAGCGGATCCAGGCCTTCCCGTCGAGCGAGTTCTACGACGGCGCGCTCCGACCCGCCTCGCCGGACGTGGCCGCTCAGCACCTCACGGACCTGCCGGGTGTGGACGGCGACGCGCTCCCCGACCACCTCCGCGACCGCGTGGCGTTCGTCGACCCCGGCGGGACGGCGCGGGGCAACACCAATCCCACGGAAGTCGAGGCGGTGGGCGAGACGGTCGATGATTTCGTCGCGGCGGGGCTCGCGCCCGACGACATCGGCGTCATCGCGCCGTTCCGCGCCCAGGCCGCGGCGATCCGCCGGCGGGTGCCCGACGTGACCGTGGACACCGTCGACCGATTTCAGGGCTCGGCGAAGGAGGTCATCGTCGTCTCGTTCGTCGCGACCGGCACGCTGGACTCGCCGGTCTTCGAGGACCCACGCCGGGTGAACGTCGCGCTCACGCGGGCGAAGAAGGCGCTCGTGCTCGTCGGCGACCGCACGGCGCTCACGTCCGACGAGCGCTACGCCCGGATGGTCGAGTGGGCCGACTGACCCGACCGGGGCGCACGACCGACCGGCTCGGCGTAACTATCGTACGATCTCCCCGACGGGATCACGTTTAAACGGACCGCCGGAAAACGAACGCTCGACATGCGACGACACGACCGTGTTCTCGCTCGAACGGGTGGACCACTCGCGCCCCCCACCTCGGCACGGAGGAACGCGTGACGAACGCGGGGAGCACACTGCTGGCGTGGAGTTACGAGTGACTGACTTATCGGCGATGGTGGCGACCACGAGACCCGACGGGTTCGTCGAGCAGCACCGGGGAGCTGACCGCACGGATGCGTAGCGAGCTCTTCGGGACGGTCCGCGACCTCCGCCAGTGGATCAGCGCGCTCTCGGCGGCCAAACGGCTCCTCGTCCTCCTCGGATCCGGTGGTATCGCGCTCGCCACACAGGGGATCGCGACGGCCGAAGAGCAGGAAGCCGTCGTCGTGGTCGTCGCTTCGGTGCTCTCGCTCGTCGCCGTGCTCGTCGCTCTCCACTCGGTCTACGCGCTCCTTCGGCCGTTCGTCAGCTCCGCCACGTCGGGCGACGCCGACGAGAACTGACCCGGCACACCGTCCGAAACGAAGGAGAGGGTACGACCTCGCCGTTTTCGCGTCGGTGGTTCCCCACGAGGGTGTACGCGTTCCGGCGTGACGACCGAACAGTTCCTCGTCCGACCCCGAACCGTCTCGTTACCGTTCGATGACCGTCCCGTCCGTCCCGACGGCGATATCCGACCCGTCCGACCCGCTCTGCCCGATGGTGACCCCAGACAGGTCGGCATCGACCGGAGCCTCGACCGTCTCCCAACCTCCGTCCACGAGTTCGACGACCGTCCCGGCGTCGCCCGCCGCGAGCCCCGACTCGCCAGCGAGGTCGATCGCCGAGAGCTCCGTTTCGGCGGCGTGCAACCGCGTCCAGACCGAACCGTCGTACCGGAACACCGCACCGTCGTCGCACGACACGACGACCGTCGACCCGGCCGCGTCGACCCCGGTGAAGGCGGCGTTCGCGTCGTCGATGCCGACCCGTTCGTAGCTTTCGCCGCCGTCGGTGGTCCCGTAGACGCCTTGGCTGGTATCACAGAGGTGGCCACGGTCGTCGTCCACGAACGAGACGGCCGAGATGCTCGACCCGCTGCCGGGTTTTTCGACCCCGCCCCACGAGACGCGGCCGTCGTCGTATCGCCCCCGGAGAAGTTCGCCGGAGCCGTTCACGAGGTGGACCCGTTCGTCGCCCGCCGTCCCCGTGACCGCGACGTCGGTCCAGGTGCTCGTCCGGTCCTCCGGCGCGGAGTGGTCGGTGAGTTCGCCATCCCTGTAGCGCCCGAGCACGCCGCTGTCGCCCGCGAACCAGACCGCTCCGCCGTCGGCGGTCGCATCGACGCCCCGGAGCGGGTTTCCGTTCGCCGTCGGACCGCCCTCGACCGCGATCGCCCAGCCGTCGTCCTCCCGAGCGAGGACGACCCCGTTCTCCCCGACCGCGTACGCGCCGTCGGCGGTCGCGACCACGTCGAGCAACGACTCCTCGGTCGGTGCGTTCGCCGTCTTCCAGCCGGGTTCGACGTCGGGAGCCGTTTCGTCTTCGTCGGTCGGTTCGTCCTCGTCCTCCGACTCCGATTCCGACTCGTCGTCGGCTCCCGTGGTCTCGGATCCGCGTTCGTTCGTCGGTCCGGCCGTCGCCGCCGATCCCACGTCGTTGGAGCCGACGTCCGCTTTCGTTTCCCGGTCGTGGTCGTCGCCGTCCAGCCTCTGTTCTCGCTGGGAGACTCTGGATTCCGCGGCATCGGAACTCCGGTTGTCTCGTCGGTCTCCCTCGCCACGTCCCGAACCCCGTCCATCGTTGGACTCACCGCCTTCGCCGACGACCGACGGCACCCGCTCGCCCTCGCCGGTGAAGTAGAGGAACACCGGCGGGAGAACGTAGACCGCGATCGCGACCAGAACGAACCATCGAACACCCGTGAAACTCGCGATCCCGATCAGTGCCGTCAGCGCTGCCGCGCTCGCCGCGTGAACACCCGATTTGGCGTACTCGCGGTAGTACGCGAAGAAGCCCCGGCGTTCGCTCTCGGCGGCTGTCATTGCCCGTTGTGCACGACTGAGGCCCATGAGCCTTCGGCTTGAGCACGACGCCGGCGAGCAACGCTTTTGCCCGCCCCGTCCCCCGATTCGTCATGCGCGTAACCTTTCTCGGGACGGGAGCCGCGATGCCGAGCGGCCGGCGATCCCAGACCGGACTCCTCCTCGATGCCGACGACGATTCGCTCCTCGTCGACTGCGGCAGCGGCGTGCTGAACGCGCTCGCGCGAACCGAGACGGGGTACGAGGGCGTCTCGACGGTCCTCCTGACCCACCACCACCTCGACCACGTCGCGGACCTCCTCCCGCTGGTGAAGGCCCGGTGGCTCGCGGGTGCGGAGCATCTCGAAATCGTCGGGCCGCAGGGCACGAAGGAGCTGATCGACGGTCTCCTCGACGTCCACGAGTACCTCGACGGCCGGATCGACCTCCGGGTTCGCGAGGTCGTCGCGGAGTCGTTCTCGCTCGCGGGGTTCGACGTCGACGCCCGCGAGACCCGTCACTCGATGTACTGTCTCGCCTACCGCTTCACCCACGACGACGGGCCGGCGTTCACCTTCAGCGCCGACAGCGAGGCGTTCGCGGGGCTGGCGAACTTCGCCGACGGCTCGGCCGTGCTGGCCCACGACTGCTCGTTCCCCGACGACGTCGACGTCTCGAATCACCCCACGCCGAGCCAGCTGGGCGAGACGCTCGCCGGATCGGGGGTCGAGGTCGGGCGGCTCTACCTCACCCACCTCTACCCCCACACCGAGGGCCGCCACGAGGAGATGTTGGAGTCCATCGGGGCGCACTACGATGGCGACGTCCGGTTCGCCCGCGACGGTCTCGCAGTCGAGGTCGAGTGACCGGTCACGGCTCCGCTCGGCCACCGATCCGATTCGTCAGTTCTCGTGCGTGACTTCGCGGATGGTCGCGACCTCGTCCTCGTCGTAGCCGATCAGTCGGACGTCGGCGAGCGACGTAGGTTCGTACTCGGCGATCACCTCGCCGATGATCCGCGCTCCTTCACGGAGGTCGAAGCCCGCGATCCCACAGCCGAGCGCCGGGAGCACGAGCGAGGTACACCCGAGTTCGTCGGCGCGTTCGAGGCTGTTTCGGGTCGCGTCGCGGATGCTCTCGGCGGTCGCGCGCCCGCCTTGCGGCATCGCGGCGGCGTGGATCACCCACTCGGCGTCGAGGTCGTAGGCGTCGGTGACCGCTACTCCGCCGAGATCCACTGGTCCTTTCGAAACCGCCTCGTCGTCGATGCCCGTACCGGCCCCGCGCCGGAGCGCGCCCGCGACGCCCGACCCCATCGCCAGCCCCGTGTTGGCGGCGTTGACGAGCGCGTCGGCCTGCTGGGCCGCGATGTCACCCTGGACGACGTCGAAGTTCATACTCACCGTTGACCGTCCCGGTGCAAAAATCCGCGCCGGTCAGGGTGCGCTTCGATGGCGGTGAACGAGGTAGCCAACGATGGCGATGGGGACCCCGAAGACCATGAGGTACGGCGCGGCGTACGCGAGCCCGACGACGAGCGCCCGGATCGCGGTGACCACGCCCTCCATCGACGAGACAAGCGCGCTGACCACCCCGACGTCGTACCACTGCTCTGGGGGTGCGCTCGGGCTGGATTCGGCGTACGTCACCGTGATCGTCGAGTAGGCGACCCGGTCGTTGAGCGAGGCCAGCCGGCCTTCGAGCCGTTCGATCCGCGACTGCACGGTCGAGAGGCGTTTCTGGACCGCGAGGGTCGCCTCGGTGTCGCTGGCGTTGTCGTAGAGCGCGCGGAGCCGGTCGCGCTGGGCGCGCGAGTTGTTGAGCCGGGCTCGGAGGTCGACTAGCTTTCCGGAGACGTCGGTACTGTTGCTGTTCGCGTTCTCCACTGAGCCGACCGCCTTAACCCGCGAGAACAGCGCCGAGAAGTTTCGACTGGGAACGCGGAGCACGAGCTCGCCGCGGGTGACGTTCTCGCTGGATTCGACGTAGGTGCTCTCGCTCGACGCGCTGACGTAGCCACCGGCCGCCCGAGTCGCCCGCGTCAGGTTCCGCTGGGCCGCGCTGAAGTTCTCGACCCCGAGCTGGACGCGGCCGGTCTTGATGATCGCCTGTGGGGCTTGGCGCGCGCGTTGAGCTTCGCCCGCTCCACCGCCGCCGGCGCTGGCACCCCCGCCACCCATCCCGGCG
>NZ_QZWE01000014.1:0-94151 GCF_003602035.1 Halococcus sp. IIIV-5B
CCTGGTCGAGGAGACGGTGCTCGGGACGGGTCGGCTCCCGATCCCGGACGAGCCGGGCCTCGGGCTCACGCTCGACCTCGACACCGTCGGCGAGCACCTCGTCGCCGGCGAGACCCTCTTCGACGAGGCCTGAAGCGGTTCGAACACGGCGAAAACCCTTTACGTATCGTTCGCCTCCCGTCCGCAATGGCACACCTCGAAGACGTCTCGGCGGACGACCTCCGAGAGATCCTCGCGGAGGTGGAGGGAAAACGAGCCACACAGCGTGTGATGGTCGGTCTCAACTACAAAGAGGGGCTCTCACAGCGGCGGCTGGCGCGGATGTACGGTCGAACCGAGAAGACGATCTACAACTGGCTCCGCCGGCTCGACCGGCTCGCGGACGAACCCGTCGAGGAAGTGGTGTACGACGCGCCACGGCCGGGTCGCCCACCGAAACTCGACGACGAACAACGCGACCGACTCGAAGACGTCCTCAACCGACCGCCGACCGACTTCGGCTACGACCGCTCGACGTGGACGCCGGCGCTCGCGCGCGAGTACATCGCCGAGACGTTTGGCGTCGAGTACGAACTCCGTCGCGTCCGGGAACTCATGAGCGAAGCGGGACTCTCCTACAGGACGGTCCGGACGGGGGACGCGGCTTCCGCTCCGACGGAAACCGACACCGAGCCCGGGAAGAAACGCTGGACGAACTGACGCTGTCATCCAAGGAACTGTAATCACTTAATGCTGGCACGACACCGGCGTCGACCGTTCCGTTCCTTCGTCGTCGCCCTTCCTTCCGGTAGTCAGAAGTACGAACTCGCGCCTCGCTCGCGGGACGGTGACTTCGTCGTCGATTTCCTCGGGACGAAACGACGTCGGATATTCATTTCAGGTCGACTATTCGAAGATTAACGATCCCGGAGATGCAATTACTTCTGATCGGAAGTCTGTAATGGACCTATGATTGTTACGTCGATACTAGTGGTATTAAGATATTAGACGACGATCTGGCTACTAACCGGCACGGAGTTCGAACTTAACCGAATTTGGCGGGACGAATTTCAACACTATCTTCGATCGTCGAAGAACGGTTCGTATGTTCGTCCCCGAGGTCCACTCGTCCTCGCGGTCACCGCTTCGTTCGGTCCGCCCGACCACCGGTCGTGGCAGCCTCCTTCCGATCTTCGTTCCATCGTGGCGGCTCGCTTCCACACCGATCCTCGATCCACCATCCAGTGTGGGGATCACAAATTTTATACCCGTGCCATGGTCTCACTGTGCATGGTTGTAGACCGCTGCATCACCGGCGGAACGGTCGTCACTGCCGAGGGGCGCACCGAGACTGGCATCGCCATCGACGAGGGTCGTATCGCCGCCGTCGGGGACCCCGAGAACCTGCCCGAGGCGGCCGAAACCGTCGACGCGACCGGCCAGTTGGTCATGCCCGGCGCGGTCGACGTCCACGTCCACGTCGACGACATGTTTTCGGTGGACAGCTACGAGACGGCGACGAGCGCGGCCGCCGCCGGCGGGACGACCACCTACGTCGACTTCGCGTGGCAGGCGTGGGCCGGCGACCTCAGCATCTGGGACGAGCCGGGGACGCTCCTCGACGGCGTCGAACGCAAGCGAGAGAAGGGCGCGGACGCGCTGATCGACTACGGCCTCCACGGCGCGATCACGCGCGAGGACCCCGCCGTCTTCGACGAGCTCGCCGACGTGATCGACGCCGGCGTCTCGTCGTTCAAGATGTTCACCACCTACGAACACGGCCTCTCGAACGGCTTCATGCACCGGGCGATGGAGCACATCGCGGACGAGGGCGCGGTCGGCGTCTTCCACACCGAGGACGACTCGCTCGTCGACCACCTCAACGCGCAGTTCAAGGCGGAGGGCAAGGGCGACCCCGAGTGGTATCCGAAGTCGCGACCCGATTACGTCGAGGCGATGGCGGCCGACGACGCGGTTCGGATGGCGCTCGAAACGGGATTGCAGTACTACGGGATCCACACCTCCTGTCGCGCGGCCGCCGACGTGATCGATTCCTACCAGGTGGACGGCAGCCAGATCCGCACCGAGACCTGCACCCACTACTGCACGCTCGACGACAGTATCTTCGCGGAGCTGGGCAACCTCCCGATGATCGCGCCGCCGATCCGGAAACCAGACGACATCGAAGCGATGTTCGAGTACATCAAATCCGGTACTATCGGCGTCGTCTCGACCGATCACTGTGGCTATCGCCTCGACCAGAAGGAGGTCGAGCACTGGTGGGACAGCGCCTTCGGCGCGAACGCCCTCCAGGTCAGTTTGCCGGTCTTCTACGACGAGGCCGTCAACCGCCGCGGGCTCGACCCGGAACTCGTCGTCGAGGTGATGGCTACCAACCCCGCCCGAACGTTCGGCCTCACCCAAAAAGGTACGCTCGAACCCGGTACCGACGCCGACATCGTCCTCCTCGACCCCGAGGAGACCTACGCGATCGACCCGGCGAACAACCACTCCATCTCGGAGTTCTCGATCTACGAGGGGCGCGAGGTCCAGGGCCGCGTGAAGAAGACCTTCGTCAGGGGCGAACTCGTGGCCGACGACGGCGAAATCGTGTGCGAACCGGGCCACGGCGAGTTCGTCGCGCGCGAGGTCCCCGACTGGGGGCCGGCGGGCCACACTCGGACTGCGGAGTAGGAAGGAACAACTCCCCGAATTCTACGACGCCTTGTGATCCGCAAAGACGTCGATGACTTCCTCGACGTTGTCACCGAGCGAGTAGACCACCGGCTCGGTACAGCCCGCCTCGCAGTACTCCCCGACGCGTTCGACCACGTCCTCGGGTGTCCCAGCCGCCACGACGTTCGTCACGACGTCGTCGTCGACGAGCCGGGACGCGCGTTCGATGTCCGCCTCCTTCGCCGGCCAGCTTCCGAGTTCCTCCTTTATCTCCTCGCCGCGTTCGGGTTCGATGCCGCAAGCCTTCCGGATGTGGGGCTGCTGGCCGATGTACTGGGTCACGAGGTGACGGGCGTTCTCGACGGCGGCGTCGTAGTCCTCGTCCATCGAGACGGCGATGAGCTGCGGCCGGTCGATATCCGCGAGCGTGCCACCCTGTTTCTCGACGCCTTCTTCGAGCTTCTCGACACCGAGCTCGTTGTGCTCCGGGGGGATGAGGTAGTTCATGAACACCCCGCCGCAGATCCCGAGACCGACGAGCTCCCCAGTCAGTTTGTGCATCGTCGGGCCGGTCGCGCCGACGTAGATCGGGACGTCGCGGGCGTCGGCGTTCGAGCGCACGAGGTCGAGTTCGATGTTCTCGACCGAGAGCGTGTCGCCCTCGTAGGTCACGTTCTCGAGGTCGAGCAGTCGCTTCGTGACGGTACAGTACTCCCACATCCGCCGGAGCGGATTTTTCCTCTCGATCCCGACGTTGCTCGCGAGCGGGTCCCACCACGCGCCGATCCCGAGCTTCATTCGTCCACCCGAGAGTTCGTCGAGCGTCGAGAAGGTCTGGGCCATCAGCGCGACGTTTCGGGTGTAGCAGTTCGTCACCCCCGGGGCGATGTCGATCTCGTCGGTGACCTGGGTGTAGGCCCCCATCACGGTCATCGCGTCGCGTACGAGCCGGGATTCGCCCTGCCAGACCGAATCCAGCCCCTGCTCCTCGGCGTACTGTGCGTAGTGGAGTTCCTCGGCGATGTCCGGGCGCTCCCAGTTCCAGATCCCGACCCGGTCGAACGTCGTCATGGTTCCTCCGTCGCGAGGTCGTAGGCCGCGTTGACCGTGGTCGTCACGGCGGCGTGGCAGTCGTCCCAACTGGTGTGTTCGGCCTCGTTGTGGCTTTTCCCCTCATCACTGACCGCGAACACCATGCCGGTGTCCATCAGCGACGTCATGTGGGTCGCGTCGTGGCCCGCGCCGCTGAAGATGTACCGCGAGTCGTAGCCCGCGTCGTCGGCCGCCCCCGCGACCGCCTCGACGCACTGGTCGGCGAACTCGACCGACGGCGCACGCATCCGCTCCTCGTGCTCCCACTCGACGCCCTCACGCTCGGCGGCCGCCTCCGCCTCCGCCAGCACGCGCTGGTAGGCCTCCTCGACGATCTCGTCGGAGGGGTCACGAAAGCCCCAGGTGAAGGTGACCTCGCCCGGGATGATGTTGATCGAGTTCGGGCTGGCGTCGATGTAGCCCGTCGAACCGACCGTGCGCTCGCCGAGGGTCCCCGGGATCCGTCGGATCTGCGTGATGACGTCGGCGGCCGGCACCAGCGCGTCCCGACGGTACTCCATCGGCGTCGGCCCCGTGTGGTCGGCTTCGCCGTAGAAGGTGATCGCACCCCACGTGAACCCCACTACGCCGGTGACGACACCGACGTCGTGGCCGCCCTCCTCCAGGTAGGGGCCCTGCTCGATGTGGAGTTCGAGGTAGGCCTCGTACTCCTCGGTTGGTTCGGCCGGCACGTCGCCCTTGTAGCCGATGCGTTCGAGTTCGTCCTCGAACCGGTTCCCGTCCTCGTCGGTCTGGTCGTACTCTTCTTCGAGGTCGTGAACGCCGGCCCAGATCCCGCTGCCCTGCATCGCGGGCTGGTAGCGCGAGCCCTCCTCGTTGGTCCAGTTGACGACCTCCACGGGATGGTCGGTCTCGATACCTTCGGTTTCGAGACAGCGAACGAATTCGAGCGCGGCGACCACGCCCAGCTGGCCGTCGTAGATCCCGCCGTAGGGCTGGGAGTCCATGTGTGACCCGACGAGGACGGTGGGGAGGTCCGCGGTCCCCTCGCGCCGGCCGAACATGTTGCCCGCCGCGTCGACCCGGACGTCGAGATTTAGACGCTCCATCTCGTCGCGCAGCCAGTCGCGGACCGCCCGGTCCTCGTCCGAGAGCGTCAGCCGGTGGAGCCCGCCGTTCTCGGTCGCGCCGATCGCGGCCTGCGCTTGCATCGTCTCGACGAGCCGCTCCTTGTCGACATCGAGTCGCATGTTACCACGACAGACAGTGGCCTCTTAAGCTTTCCTCACCGGCGTACACCTCACCACGGCTTCGGGCTCCGTTCCCCGTTCGATGCCGTCGAAAACTCCGTTATCGGTCGCTTTCACCGACTCGTTCTCCCGAAACCCCTCACTCGATCCGGTCGGCGAGCCGTTCGTGACACCGCTTCGGGTGGTCGGGATACACCGTGAGCGGGCCGTCGTTCCCGACGTGGACCGAGAGCGCGTACCGCTTTCGATAGGTTCGATAGAGGCTCAACAGCCCGGCGACCGCGAAGCCGACCCCGACGAGCGGGTTCCGGGTCGCCACGACGTAGCCACCGACTCCGACCAGCAGGAGGCTCATCACGACGAGATCCCACTCGATCGCTCGGAGCGTGATCCGTGTGATGTCCTCGTCGCGGATCTTCACCTTCCCGTCGCGCTTCACGTAGAGACCGTCGTTCCCGTAGCCCAGCCAGCCACCGTTCCGGAGCGAAGTCCGCGTGATGGCGACCTCGTCCTGGTCGGTGGAGTCCGGTGACTGTTGGCCCGGTTCGGCGACCCCGGTCGCGTCGCCTGCCTGCGCCATCAGTCGTCACCCGTTCCGCTGCCCCGGTTCGAAAGGAACCGCTCGTGGGCGGGTTCGAACGCGTTCTCGTCCTCGGTGATCTCCTCCCAGGCGGTGAGGCCGCGCTCCTCCTTGGTGCCGGGGATCGTGTTGTCGAGGACGAACGCCGCGATCCCGCCGACCGCGATCTCGGTCCCGAGCACGATCCCGATGGTGTTCGCGACCTCCGGGATCCCGAGCACCGGACCCAGCAGCGGCACGTTCGCGAGGCCGGCCTGAAGTGTCACGCCCGAGGCGGCCTCGACGTTCGCGATGTACTGGGGGATCGAGAGCCCCGCGAACAGCCCGAAGCCAACGACGAACACGTTCCGATTCTGGTTCATGTCGACGTGCTGGAGCTGTGAGAGCCCCACGCCGACGATCTGGGCGAACATCGCGAGGAAGAGCCCGCCGACGATCGGGTCCGGGATCGTGGTCACGAACGCCCCGAAGTAGCCGACGTAGCCGACGACGATCATCACGAGCGCACCGATCTGGACGACGTACCGGGAGGCGACACCCGTGATCCCGATCGCGCCGACGTTCTCGGTGTAGGAGGTCGAGCCGTTGCCGGTGCCCATGATCCCCGCGAAGACGTTGCCGAGCCCCTCCATCCCGAGGCCGTGGTTGATCCGCTTCTTGTTGGGCGCGCCCTCGCCGGCCATCCGCGCGACGGAGTGGTAGTCCCCGAAGCTCTCGATCGCGGAGGCCAACATTCCGGCGAGCATCCCGACGACGAACGACCCGGTGAACAGCGGCATGCCCCACTGGAAGGGCACGATCGCGCGGATCGGCGGTGCGGCCGCGACCGGGCTCAGGTCGACGACGTTCGCCACGCCCGCGAGCGTGACCACGAGCGCGATCAGGTAGGCCGTTCCGAGCCCGAGCAACACGGGGAAGAGCTTGAACACCTCGGCGTAGTTGTTTAGATACTGCGAGAAGAGCACGATCAGTGCGAGCGTCAGCCCCGCGAGATACCAGTTCTGGTTCGCGGACGTGATCTGGCCCACGCTGAGGAGCGCGAGCCCGATGAGACCGATCACGACCGCGATCACGATCGGACCCATGTACTTCTTCAGCCGGCCGAACACCCCGAAGTAGCCGATCGCCACCTCGGCGAGCCCGGCGACGATCACCGCGCCCTGGAGCTGGCGTATCATCACCTCCGGCGGCGCGTTGCTCGCCGCGAGCACGCCGATGATCGCGAGCGCCGGCCCGAGCATCGAGAAGGTCCCACCTTGCACGATCGGGTAGCGGTTCCCGACCGTGGTCTGGGCGAGCGTGGCGACGCCCGAGACGACGAAGAAGGTCCCCACGAGCTGGGCGGTCTGGGCCGCGTCGAAGCCGAGCGCCCCCGCGAGAACCAGTGGAATCGCGATCGTCGAGCCGATCATCGTCATCCAGTGTTGGACGCCGAGGAGTATCGACCGCCCCAGCGGGGGCTTGTCGTCGACCCCGTATATCACCATCCCCGACTCGATATCGGTGTTCGTCGTACTATCCCCCTCAGACATGGAGCTTTTCCACCCTGTCCCCTCGTTTGCTGGTCGGTTGTCGGTCGTTCATGCGATGATAGTGGCTGTTTTGAGACCGACTTATTCTTTTGGGTTGTGATCCCCGTTCGGGCGAACCCAGCCGTGCGTCACGACTCGATCCCCGCATCGGCGTACTCCTTGCCGTCGGTGAACGCCGGCAGTACCTCTCTCCCGTAGGTCTCGACGTGTCTGGCCTCCTCGCCGGACATGAGGTAGATGTTGAACTGGTCCACGCCTTGTGCTTCGAGCTCTTCGAGCTTCTCGATGTGGTCTTCGGGCGTGCCGAGCACACAGAAGCGGTCGATCATCGGGTCCGGGATCCAGTCGAGGTGGTCGGCGTCCTGTTCGGCGTGTTCCGAGTAATCGTAGCCACCCTCCGCGCCCTCGCCCTTCCGACCCTCGATGTAGGTCGTGAGTTCCTCGGGGAGTTCGTCACCCTTGTGATGCGTGTCGACGAGGTCGGCGACGTGGTTGCCGACCATCGCGAGGAACCAGCGGAGCCTGTCGCGCGCCTCGTCTACGTCCTCGCTGAGCCAGACCGGCGCACACGACATGATTCGGATCTCCTCGGGGTCGCGGCCGTGTTTGCGCGCGCCCTCGCGGATCTGGTCGACGAACCAGCCCACGAGGTAGGGATCCGAGATCTGGAGGATCACACCGTCGGCGGTCTTGCCGGCGAGTTCGAGCATCCTCGGGCCGTAGGCCGCAACCCACGTCACGAGCTCGGTGTCGGTCCAGGTCAGCTCGATCTCGTTGCCGGTGTTCGGGTGTTCGATCGGCTCGCCCCGGTGGAGGTCGCGGATGTAGTCCACCTGTGTCTCGAACTCGTGCCACGGCACCGGCTGTTCGCCGAGCATTCGCAGCGAGCTGTCGCCACGCCCGATCCCGAGCTCCGCCCGGCCGCCCGAGAGCTGGTTCAGCCCCGCGAACGCGCTGGCGGTCACCGAGACGTCCCGTACTTTGGGATTGGTGACCAGCGTTCCCGTCTTCATCCGGTCTGTGTTTTCGAGCAGCTGTGCCATCTGCGGGTAGGGGTCCTTCCAGAGAACGTGGGAGTCGTAGAACCAGCCGTAGTCGAACCCCGCGTCCTCCGCGAGCCCCGCCAACGCCACCGTTCGCTCGGGCGAGACGTCACCCTTGAACGTCACCGCGAACTCGTCGAGTGTCATACGGTCACACGACACGTCTCGTTCGTAATACGTCTATCGATCCCTCGAATCTCTCGCTAAACGTTCGTCAAGAACCGAGAATTTTGGATTTCGTCCGCATCCTGCCCCGAAACGCTGGCCGGATCGGCGAGAGTGGAACGCGAATCGTTCCCGTCCGCGCTCAGGCGTCGGGCCAGCGCTCGATGTAGACCGTCTCGTCGGTGTAGAAGCGGATCATGTCGTCGCCCTGGGCGTGGAGGTCGCCGAAGAAGGAGTCCTTCCGGCCGCCGAAGTGGAAGAACGCCATCGGGGCGGCGGTGCCGGCGTTCACGCCGAGGTTGCCGACGTCGGCCTCGTGGCGAGCTTTGCGGGCGTCGGCCCCGCTCCCCGTGAAGAGGCTCGCGGCGTTGCCGAAGTCACTCCGATTGAGGACCTCGATCGCCTCGTCGATGTCGGCCACCGGGAGGAGTCCCAATACCGGCCCGAAGATCTCCTCGCGTGCGATGGTCGCGTCGGGGTCGACGTCACCGAAGACGGTCGGCCCGAGGAAGTTGCCGTCGGGGTATCCTTCGACCTCGACATCGCGGCCGTCGAGCAGGAGTTCGGCCCCCTCGTCGACCCCCGTCGCGATCATCTCGCGAACGCGTTCCTCGTGTTCGGGGCTGATCAGCGCGCCGATGTCCGTGCCGTCGTCGAGGCCGTAGCCGACGACCTGGTCCTCGGCCTCCGCGACGACGCGCTCGGTGAACTCGTCGTAGACCGACTCGTCGACCACGACGACGTCGTTCGCGAGGCACCGTTCGCCGCCGCAGGCGAACGCCGACGAGATGGTCTTCTTCGCCGCGAAGTCGAGGTCGGCCGACTCGGCCACGATGATGTGGTTCTTCGCGCCGCCCTGGGCCTGCGCGCGCTTGCCGCTCGCCGCCGCCCGCTCGTAGATGGTGCGCGCGACGGGCGTCGAGCCGACGAACGAGACCCCCTCGATCCCGCCGTGGTCGAGGAGTGTGTTCACGGTGTCGACGCCGCCGTTGACGAGCTGGACGACGCCATCGGGAAAGCCCGCCTCGTCGAGGAGTTCGAACAGGCGCTGAGCGACCACCGGGTCCTGTTCGCTGGGTTTGAGGATGAACGAGTTGCCGGTCGCCACGGCGTAGGGCAGGAACCAGAGCGGGATCATCCCCGGGAAGTTGAACGGGGTGATCGCCGCGAAGACGCCGAGCGGTTTGCGGACCGCGGTCTCGTCGATGTCGGGGGCGGCGTTCGGGAGGTGGCCCGCCTGCATCATCGAGGGGATCCCGCAGGCGACCTCGACGTTCTCGATCCCGCGGCGGAGTTCGCCCTTGGCCTCGCCGAGCGTCTTGCCGTGTTCCTGGACGAGTACCTCGGCGAGTTCGTCGTGGTGGTCCTCCAGCAGGGTCTTGAGCCTGAACAGCGGCTGGATCCGCTCCTCGACGGGCGTCTTCCGCCACGTCTCGAACGCCGCTTCGCCGGCCGCGACGGCCTCGTCGACGTCCGCCGCCGAACTGAAGCCGACCGTCGAGACCGTCTCGTTGGTTGCAGGATTGACGACCTCGCGACCCTCCTCGGATGGCGCGGTCCAGTCGCCGTCGATGTAGTTCGGTACGTCGTTCCACGGGGGGGTGGTATCGAGCGTCATGCGATGTGCGTGAGTGTGTCCACCTCGACATAAACCTTTCCGACAGCGTTCGTTCGAGCCCCGAATCCATCGACTCCTGTTTTACTGTTCTCCCAGAAATCGTCGTTCGTTCAGCCGATCGCCGAACGAGCCAAAGACTAATCACGGGTAGTTCCGTAGAGGGTGGCGTATGAGCGAACCCGAGTCACCCATCGGGGCCAACGCGGTCGAGCGAACCGACAAGGAACACGTCTTCGGGACGTGGTCCTACCAGTCCGAGGTCGACCCCACCCAGGTCGTCGAGGCGGACGGCGTCCGTTTCACGACCGCCGATGGTAACGAGTACATCGACTTCTCGAGCCAGCTGATGTGCTCGAACCTCGGTCACGCCGCCGACCGGGTCGCCGACGCGGTCGCCGAGCAGGTCCGCGACGTGCCGTTCGTCGCGCCGAGCTACACCACCGACGCACGCGCGAAGCTCGGCGAACAGCTCGCCGAGATCACTCCAGGGGATCTCTCGAAGACCTTCTTCTCGACCAGCGGGACCGAGGCGGTCGAGGCCGCGCTCAAGATCGCCCGACTCTACACGGGGAAACAGAAGGTCGTCTCGCGCTACCGGTCCTATCACGGCGCGACCCACGGTTCGATCAGCGTCACCGGCGACCCGCGACGGCTCGCTTCGGAACCCGGTGTTCCGGGCACCATCAAGGCTCCCGACCCCTACGCCTACGGCTCGACGCTCGACCCGATGGAGAGTCTAGAGTACATCGACGAGATGCTGATGCTCGAAGGCGACACCGTCGCCGCCGTCCTCGTCGAACCCATCGTGGGCTCGAACGGGATCCTGGTGCCACCGGACGAGTACCTCCCCCGATTGAAGGAGATCGCCCACGACCACGGCGCGCTCCTGATCTGCGACGAGGTGATGAGCGGGTTCGGGCGCACGGGTGAGTGGTTCGGGTGTGACGTCTTCGGTGTGACACCCGACATCATGACGATGGCGAAAGGGTTGACAGGAGCCTACCAGCCACTCGGCGCGACGACCGTCACCTCGGAGATAGCCGACTACTTCGAGGACGAACTGTTCTGTCACGGCCACACCTACGCCGGCCACCCGGTCGCGGTCGCGGCGGGGGCGGCCGCGGTCGAGACCTACCGAGAGGAGAACCTGATCGAGCACGCCAGCGAGGTCGGCGACTACCTCGGCGAGCGGATCGCGGAGCTCGGCGAGCGCCACCCGAGCGTCGGCGAGACACGCGGGGTCGGCCTCTTCCGAGGGATCGAGCTCACCAAGCGTGCCGACGAGCGGATCCCCTTCGGCGAGCGAAAGGACAAGATCTCGACCGGGACGACCGTGGTCGACGAGGTGTCGGCGACCGCGGCCGACCACGGGACCTACGTCGCGAACATGATCAACACCCTGATCGTCGCGCCACCGCTCCCGATCACCGAGCGCGAGGTCGACGAGGCCATCGACGCGCTCGACGCCGGGCTCGACGTCTCGGACGACGCGATGGACGACTGACGGCCGCGCCGTCGCCAGCCCGGAGGTTCATACCCTCGCGCCCCCATCCGACGGTATGAACGGTTCACAGGACGCGGCCGCGGCGCTCGACGAGACCGACCTCGCGCTGCTCGAACAGGTCGAGGCGGATTTCGACGTCAGCCTCGAAACGATCGCCGACGAACTCGGCCTCTCGAAGTCGGCGGTCCACTATCGGCTCAACAAACTCGAAGCCAACGGCGTCATCCGCGGGGTGACCGCCGACGTCGACCCCCTCGCACTGGGGCTGGAGATGACCGCCGTCACGGACGTCATGGTGGCCCACGAGACCGGCTACTCCGAGGCGATCGGGGAGTCGCTGGTCGCGCTCGACGGGGTCGAACACGTCTACTACACGATGGGCGACGTCGACTTCGTGGTCGTCAGCCGTGTCCAGAGCCGCGACCAGCTCAACGACCTCATCGACCGGATCGTCGCCGTCGAGGGCGTCAACGAGACCGCCTCGAAGTTCGTGCTCGACGAGTTCGCCGACCACGCCGTCTCCTCGAACCTCACGCCCGCGGCACGGAACACGATCCTCGAACCGGCCGACCGGTAGCCGTTCGCGGGTACGAACCCAGTCCGATCGGCTCGATCCGAAGTCAGCAATAAGTCTTTACACACCCGATACGGGAGGGGCTCGCTCGACCAACGGATCGGAGAGACGGGATTCATCTGAACGACGACAGCGAGACGGAGCACGAGCCGGCTCGACCGTCGATCGCTGACACTCTCCACAGACCGACCACCGCACATCACTTTCGATCTAATGTCTCTGTCTGTACTGGAGAACTCCGATAATCATCTGTTTTGCTTTCGAGATTGGTGAAAATCGAGAGAATATTGTAGAAAAAATCTGAATTAATCATCTAACTGAAATTCGTGCGCGAGATGTTGAGGAGTAACGATTTAATGCTGAAAATTCGGCCGTGCTGCTGGGTACGGCTCTCCTCGCACCTCGACCGGAACGGTGGCGGCGCGTCGCCGGCGGCGGCTACCCGAGCGGTTCGGTAAGCGCGTCCCGCGCCGTCGTTCGGGAACCGAGACCCTCCTCGACGTCCGTCCGGTCGAGGGCGTCACGAGCGAGTTCGCTCGCGAGCCGCTCGATCTCGGCGAGGCGGTCGGCGTTGTCGTCGGTGCAGTTCGTCGCGCACTCGGCGTGGATGGTTTCGGGATCGTGCTGGTGGTACTTCAGCCGACCGTGGCAGTGTGGACACCGGAGTTCGACGTGGCCCAGCATCCACTCGACGTCGATTCCCGTGGTGTCGAGGTGGTCGTGGAGCGCGAGCCAGACCACCATGTCCGGCGAGTGTGGTCCGCTCGCGGTGCGTTTCAGGTCGCGGAGCCGGAGCGCGACCGTCCGATAGAGCTCGTCGTCCGGCCGGTGGTGGTACTGGTGGGTGCGCCGGAAGTGGGTGAGGAGCGCCCGGCGGGACGAACAGACGGCCCCCGCGGTGAGTTCGCCATCTATCTCCTCGGCCGAGACATACTCGTCGTCGACGGGCACCCTGAGCGGTGGGCCGTCCGCGCGATAGTACCGTTCCTCTGAGAGCCGTGCACCGGTCTTCGGACAGAACGCGAGATCCCCGATCATCGATGTTGCCTCCAGTGAAGCGATCCCGACCGACCGTCGTAAGCGAGCGGGACGGCTTTCCGGGAGTGCCAGAAGCGCTACTCCGGGTGGTGGTACGTCCGGCCACGTCCCTCACCCCGCTTTTCGATCAGGTTGTAGTGGGCGAGCTTCGAGAGGTGATTTCTGACGGTCCGGTTGGAGCGGGGTTCCTCGACCCGCTCGCGGTACGCCTCGTAGAGCTCGCCGGGCGTGACCGTCTCGCGGTCGTGGACGATCTCGTAGAGCGCGCGCTGGTGTGGCGTGAGCTGTTCGACGTTTCGTTGTCTGACCTCGGTTCGGCCCGCCGGGATCGCGGTTCGGATCGTCTCCATCCCGATCCCGTCCTTCTCCGCTCCCTCGGCCTGCCGTGCGGCGCTCCGGAGGATCCCGATCGCGACGCGGGCGTCGCCGGCCGCGGCGTCGGCGATGGTCACCAGCCGGTCGCGCGGGACCTCCACGTCGAGCCCCCACCGAACCCGGTCGTGGAGGATCGAGACCAGCTCGTCGAGTTCGTACTTCTCGAAGCGGATCCGGGTCGAGGCGTGGAGGCGCGAGACCAGCCGGCTGTCGAGCCGTGCGAACAGTTCCTCCTCGCTGTTGGCGATCAGGACCATCGAGACGCCGACGGTGCGATAGAGGTCGTAGAGGAGGTCGTGGTCCTGCAGCTGGTCGACCTCGTCGAGGATCACCACGAACTCCGGCCCGTCGTAGGCTTCGAGCCGTTCGAGGAGGGCGTCCGTCGGCGTCGACTGACGGTGGATGTCCGCCGTCGAACCGATGGCTTCGAGGATGCGATAGAGCGCCCGGAATCGGGTGTAATCCTGCCAGCAGTTGACGTACTGGTAGTTGAGGTCGAGCACCACTTCGCGGAGGCGGGCGAGCGCGAACCGGGCGAGACAGGTCTTGCCCGTCCCCGAGGGCCCGAACAGGAACGCGGTCTCGGCGGGCTCGTTGCGCGTCACGGGGTCGAGCGCGCGGGTGAGGGCGTTCATCTCCTGGTCGCGATGGCCCACCTCGCGCGGGAGGAACTCGTCTTGGAGCACGCGGGCGTCCCGGATCATGTTGCTGGTGTTCACGCCCACCGACATAAGCGGCGGTGCCGGGTTTCCAGTTCTTCCGGAAACCGATCTGTCGAGCCGGTGATATCGGCGTTCACCGCCGCCACGGGGGAGTATAAGTCGCTACACCCCGAACATCGATCGTGTCGAATACTACGTCGGACACAGCGACCGAACGGTATCGAGTTCGACCGGAGACGGTGGTGACCGACCGCGGTGACGGTCCGGCCGTCGTGTTCGCCCACGGCACCCTGATGGACCGGACGATGTTCGACCCACAGGTCGAGGCGCTCGCCGACGACTTTCGGACGGTGGCCTACGACCTCCGGGCGCGGACGGACCAGTACGCGAGCTCCTACGACCTCTACGACCTCGCGGACGACGTCGACGCGCTCTGTGACGGGCTCGACCTCGACACGGTCGTGCTCTGCGGGATGTCGATGGGCGGGTTCATGGCGCTGCGCTTCGCCGAGCGCTACCCCGAGCGGCTCGACGGACTGGTCCTCATCGACTCGATGGCCGAGTCGTACACCGAGGTCGAACGCGAGCAGTACGGCCAGCTCGCCGAGCAGGCTCGCGCGGAAGGGAAATTCACGGAGCCCGGCGTCACGGTCGCGCGGGACGGGCTCTTCGGCGAGACCACGCGCGCGGAGAACCCCGCCCTCCCCGATCGCTGGGTCGAACGGTGGCGGACCTACCCCGCCGAGGGGTTCTACCGCGAGATGCACTCGTGGCTGAACCAGCCGGACTTCACGCCGAAGCTCTCGGGTATCGACGTCCCCGTCCTCTCGATCCACGGCGAGGAGGACGCCTCGATAGCCCCCGAACGCACCGAACCGATGCTCGACGCGCTCCCCAACGCCCGCCAGGAACTGATCCCGGAAGCCGGGCACTCCTCGAACCTCGAAAACCCCGAAGCGGTCAACGAGGCGCTTCGAGGGTTCCTGAACGACGTCTACTGAAAAGCGCAGTCAGTCGTCGGCGATAACGGGTTGGCGCACCGGCCGATCCGTCGGCTCGCCGTCGATGTCGTAGGGGTATTCCCCAGTAATGCAGCCCATACAGAGGTCGTCCCGTTGGGTTTCGAGCGCGTCGGCGATCGCCCCCGGCGAGAGGTACGCGAGGCTGTCGGCGTCGATCTCGTTTCTGACCTCCTCGACGGTTCGATCGGCCGCGATGAGCTCCTCGCGGGTCGCCATGTCGATCCCCATGTAACACGGGGCGGTGATGGCGGGCGAGCCGATCCGGAGGTGGACCTCCGACGCGCCCACGTCCCGGAGGAGTTCGACGAGCTGGGTCGAGGTCGTTCCCCGGACGATCGAGTCGTCGATCAGCGTCACCGTCTTGTCCTCGACCGTGGACTTGATCGGGTTGAGCTTCAGCCGAACGGCGCGTTCGCGCTCGTCCTGGGTCGGCATGATGAACGTCCGGCCGACGTACCGGTTCTTCATCAGCCCCTCCGCGAACTCGACGCTGCCCTCGTTCTCGTTTGCAGCCTCGGCGTAACCCGAGGCGAACGCCCGGCCCGAGTCGGGCACCGGCATCACCACGTCGGTGTCGATGCCGTTCTCGGCCCAGAGTTTGCGGCCGAGTTCGCGCCGGACCTCGTAGACCAGTTTGTCGTCGATGGTCGAGTCGGGCCGGGCGAAGTAGACGTGTTCGAAGAAGCAGTGAGCGGTGTTGTCGAGTTCCGTGAGCTGATACGTGCTGTAGCCCGAGCCGTCGGGTTCGAGGACGACAAGTTCGCCGGGTTTGACGTCGCGGATGAGCTCCCCGTCGAGCGCGTCGACGGCGGCGCTCTCGGAGGCGAGTACGTAGCCGTCCTCGAGCTCGCCGAGACAGAGCGGGCGATTGCCCTGTGGGTCGCGGAGGCCCAAGACCCGATCGTCGTGCATCACGGTCAACGAGTAGGAGCCGTGTATCTTGCCCATGGTTCGTTCGACGGCTTCGACGAGCCCGGAGTCGAGGAGATTCCGCGCGAGGTCGTGGGCAATGACCTCGGTGTCGCCATCGGAGGTGAACGCGTGGCCGAGCCCGGCGAGTTCGTCGCGGAGCGCGTCCGCGTTCACGAGGTTTCCATTGTGCGAGAGGCCGAGCGAGCCGCTCTTGAACGAGACGGCGAAGGGTTGGGCACAGGAGCTGTCGACGCTGCCAGCGGTGGGGTAGCGAACGTGGCCGATGCCGTTCGAGCCGTTGAGACTCGCGATGTCGGCGGGGTCAAAGGCGTCGCCGACGAGCCCCATCTCGACGTGGGAGTGCTGTTGGAAGCCGTCGTGGGTGATGATCCCCGCCGACTCCTGGCCGCGGTGCTGGAGGGCGTAGAGCGCGTAGTAAAGCGGGCGCGCGGCGGCTCGGTCGGCGAGGGAGACGCCGACGACGCCGCACTTCTCGTGCATCTACTCGCCGGCCTTCTCCTGCCACGCGTAGTCGCGTCGTTTGGCGGATTTCCCGAACCCGCACGACGCGCAGACCTTCTTGGTCTTGTGGTAGGAGGCCTCGCCGCACCGCCGGCACTTCACGTGCACCGTCTTGTTCTTCTTCCCCTGACTCGGTGTTCCTGAGCCCGTCATGGTGTTATCGACACGACGTTGTCGCCCCGGATAATCGTTGTGCTCTCGACCGTCTCGGTCGCTGCGTCGTTCTCGGGGTCCTCCTCCGCGGGGTCGAGCACCACGTTCATGTGCTGGTCGTAGCCACCGAGTTCGCCGGCGTAGGCCGCGCCGTCCTTCAACCGGACGGTGACGCGGTCGCCGAGCGTCGCCTCCAGCACGTCGAGGGGTCGTCCACTCATGGCCCCCACTCGCCGGGTTCGCTTCTTAAACGTACCGACCGTTCGCGACCGTTTCGGGTCGACGACGAGGGTCACCGTCCCGCGATCTTCGTATGTTCGGCTGCGGTGGCGCGCGCTCACGACCGGTCCGAACGACAGTGAGGGCCGGTCGTGGACACTGTGCGAGGGATGAGCACCGTAGGGAGTGAGCCGCAGGCGAACGACCGAGGAGCGCAGTCGGCTGGGGAGGCGTGTGGCCTGTGCGGGGCGGTGCTGTGCGTCTCTCATTTGCATCGGAATTCGCCGTAGACGAATCAGCAGTCCAACTTTCGCCGTAGACGAATCAGCAGGCCGACCAAAACGGTACGTCAGGCAGCGAACGGGTCCGAGGTCGCCTCCCGTCGCCGACCCCGATACCACAGCAGGAGCGACGAACAGCCGCCGACGAGCGCGACCAGCACACCGAACCCGACGAACAGCGGCCCCGGCGAACCCGGGTCGTACTGAATATCGAACGTGTACATTTCACCCCGATATCGAACCGCGTTGTTTGCGAAGAACGCCAGTGAGGTGTCTTCGACGTGGGCCGCCTGACCGGTGGCCGGCCCAGCGGGGTCCGTCGTCATCCGGTCGAAGATCGCCTGCTGTGATGATGAGAGGTCGTGATAGGCTATCGCCGGCTCGGACGACGACGTCGTCACGTCGTCGACCTGCACGAGATACGGTGTCGACTGAGCCGTGGTGTACGCGGCCCAGCCGGCGATGACGATCCCGAGAACACAGAGGCCGACAGCGACCAGCTGAGCGACACGGCCGACGTATTTTCTTCCATTCATGTTCGATAGATCTCGAAGGGTTCGCTTAAACATTTCTGCCAGTGGCTCGACGGCTCGGTGAGTCAACTCGTAGACGAAAACGCGGGCAAGCGGCGTTGGTTCAGATCTCGACGGCGAAATCGTCGTCCGCACCCACAGATTCCGAGAACGCGCCGAGCAGGTCGACGACTGAATCGAGGTCGTCGGTATCGATAACCTCCACAGGGGTGTGCATGTAGCGATTCGGGATACCGACGTTGAGCGAGGGGATGCCGCCGCGCTGGGTGAAGATCGCGTCGGCGTCGGTGCCCGTTCGGGAGCCGGTGGCCTGGAGCTGTACGTCGACCTCGGCCTCGTCGGCGGCCGCGCGCAGTTTCTCGACGAGGACGGGATGATTCGCGCCGCCGCGGGCGATGACCGGGCCCGCCCCGAGTTCGACGCCGTTGGAGCGGTTGCCGGGCGTCGCGGGTTCGTCGGTGGCGTGGGTGACGTCCATCACGATGGCCGCGTCGGGCGCGAGGTCGAAGCCGACCATCTTCGCGCCCTGGAGGCCGACCTCCTCTTGGACGGTGCTCACGGCGTAGACGGTCGCCTCGACGTCGGCCTCGCAGGCCCGTCGGAGCCCCTCGGCGGCGGCCCACGTGCCGACCCGGTTGTCCATCCCGCGGGCGGCGAGCCGGGTTCCTTGAAGGGGTTCGAGCGTCGTCGCGACCGTCAGCGGGTCGCCGATGGCGACGAGCTCGCGGGCGGCTTCCTCGCTCTCGACGCCGATGTCGACGTGGAGGTCCTCGATGTCGGCGACCTCGTGTTCGTCGCGGAGGTGGATCGCGGCCTGGCCGATGACGCCCGCGACGGGGTCGTCGTCGGTGTGGACGGTGACGTGCTGGCCGCGCGAGACGGTCTTGTCCGCGCCGCCGATGGAGCCCAATCTGAGGAATCCCTCGCCGTCGATGTCCCGAACCACGAACCCGATCTCGTCGGCGTGGCCGGTGAGCGCGACCGTCGGTGCGTCGTCGCTCCCCTCGTGGACCGCGACGGCGTTGCCGTAGTCGTCGGTGGACACCTCGTCGGCGAACTCGCCGACGTAGTCGAGCCAGACACGCTGACCGCGGGTTTCGAAGCCTGACGGAGTCGGGGTTTCGAGCAGGTCGTCGAGGAACGTCCGCTGGGTCTCGTTCACCCGTCGTCTATCGGGTCGGTGGACATGAACGCCTCGAAACCGGTCGGCCCGAACGCCTCGAACACGTATCGCGCACGCAAGCCCAAAACGGATAAGATGCCGGCCCACAGATGGCCGGTATGGCAGACAAACTGACGCTGGTCGAACTCCATCTCCACGCCGACAACAACGAGTTCGAGAGCGAACTCGAACTCAACTCCGACATCGGCGAGGTGCTCCGCGATCGGCTCGGCTTCGGGGGCTCCGAGACGGACGCGCTCCCGTTCGGGGACGACGAGACGGACTCGGCAACCGCCGACGGCGGCGACACGGTCCAGATCGGTGAGGACGAGGAAACCGAGACGGAGACCGAGACCGGCAGCGCAGTGGTCGAGATCGACCCCGACACCGAGGTCGAAGACGAACCCGACTACGACGAAGCCGACGACTCGGGTGGCCGCGGCATCGGTCGGACCTTCCTGCTGCTGGTCGTGGTCGGCCTCCTCGCGCTGGCCGCGTGGTGGTACCTCGGCGACGACGACATCGAGAACGAGTTCGAAGAGCTGTAGGGCGAAACGCTTTGGTTCGTCGGGGCCTCGATGAGGCGTGAACCTCTACGACAGCGTACGGGCGGTCGCCGAGGCCTCGGGTGAGGGCCTGATCGACTGGAACGCCGTCACCCGGGCGGCGCGCTCGGCCACCGAGCCCGGCGACCTCTCGCTCTCGGCGGCGACCCGGTCGGGCTACGCGCGCGACGTGCGCGACGCCAGAACCCGTATTCAGGAGGTCTCGGCCGTCGAGTTCGACCTCCCCGACGTGGTGGAAGTCCAGAACCGCTACCACTGGATCGACGCCAACATCGCGACGTTCGAGCGCGTGATGGGCACCCTCGAAACCGAGACCCGGAGCTTCGCGCCGGACCTCGGGGTCGCACGCGTTCTCAACACCGGCTCGATGACGGTCGCGCTCTCCTTCCTCGCGAACAACGTCCTCGGCCAGTACGACCCGCTCCTCCTCGCCGACGCCCCCGCCGAGGACCACGCGCTCTACTTCGTCCACCCCAACATCGTCCGGGTCGCCGACGAGCTCGACGTCTCCGAGGAGCGCTTCCGCCGGTGGATCGCCTTCCACGAGGTGACCCACGCCGCCGAGTTCGGGGCCGCGCCGTGGCTCTCGGGCCACCTCGAAGCCCGGATGGAGCGCAGCGTCGCGGCGCTCGGCGAGGGCAGCATCGACCGCGAGGCCTTTCGAGAAGTGAACGCCGCGATGACCGCGGTCGAGGGCTACGCCGAACTCCTGATGGACCGGGCGTTCGACGACGAGTACGCGGACCTTCGGCGAAAAGTCGACGCGCGTCGGGGCGGGAAGGGACCGATCTCACAGCTCGTGCGCCGGTTCCTCGGGATGGGGATGAAACGCCGACAGTACGAACGCGGGAAGGCCTTCTTCGAGACGGTGGCGGACGAACGCGGGCTCGAGACCGCGAGCCTCGTCTGGGAACGCCCGGAGAACCTGCCGAGCGACGCCGAACTCGACGCGCCCGCGGAGTGGCTCGCGCGAGTGGCCTAATCCCGGAAGGCGAACCCCTTCGGGAAGGCGAACACGACGAGGAGCGCTCCGACGACCAGCCCGAACAGCACCGCGATCGCGACCACGGGGAGCGTTGGCTCGCCCTGAAACGTGATGAGGCCGGCCGAGGCCCCGACGAGGAGCACGAACCCGATCTTGAGCCGCCGGGAGACGCTGAGGCGCTCCTCGCGGGAGACGGGCCCGACCATCAGGCTTCACCGGGCACGCTGACGTGCATCCCGACGAAGCGCCAGTCGGCGTCGATCCCCTCCGCTTCGTCCGGGCCGCGACGCACGAGCGTGCCGCTCCAGCGCGTCTCGTGGTCGTGACGCTCGTCCTCGTCGTCGATCCACGCCATCCTGACCTGGTCCGAGAACCACGCGGTGTCGTCGCGTTCGGTGACGCGGAGGGCGTGGCTCTCGACGGTCCACTCGCGGGTCGTACGGATCTGTTCGCGGAGTCCCTCCTCGATCTCCTCGCCCACGAGCCGTTCGCCGATGCCGAACTTGACGGTCGACTCGTCGAGGTCGAAGAAGGGGTGGAGCGGGTCGCCCGCGCGGAGTGCCGCGTAGTACGTCTCGACGGTGGTTTCGGCGGTCATTGGAGGGGGGAGGGCCCGTGGGTTACTGAAATCCGCGGTTGGTCTCGTCGGCGTCGACGAGCTCGTCGAGTTCGGTGTTGAGGAGGCGTTCGGCCTCCTCGAATTCGCCCGAGAGGTCGTCGAGGCCGTCGGGCCGCCCGTAGGAATCGTGTTCCATCGGGCCGTAGGCGGGGCTGTCGAGCGCGCCCATCACGTCCTCGAAGAGATCTCCTGGGGTCGTCGGTGCGTCGGAGTGAGCTTCGAGCACGCTCTCGAGGTCGCGAGCGGCCTCGGTCGCCTCGTTTTCGTCGGTCATCGGGGACTGGACGCCGAAGCGGCCCGCGTCCTTCTTCGGGAAGAGCGAGTCGAGGTCGTCGTCGATCCGGCGGGCCACGCGGGTGCCGACGCCGCGGACCTCGAAGGGGTTCTTCGCGTAGGTCTTGAGCTGGTAGACGCCCGCCGAGGGGTGGCCGAGGTACATGTCCTCGCCGATGCCGGAAGCTCGATTGCCTGCGACCGCGCGCCAGCCGCCCGCGTCCGCACCCGACTCCGTGACGTCGGAGAGAATGTCCTGCCAGTCGTGCACGTTCATGGCTGACATACCACCGGCCCGACCATCAACCCACCGTTCGGCTCGATCTCAGGTCTTCGGGCCGGCCGGCGGTGCGGCGGTGCGGTAGCCGCCGCGGTGCGGTCGGCGGTCGCGGGGCGGTGGCGGTTGCGGGGCGCCAGCGGAGCGGTCCTGGCGGACGAAGGGCGAGGCGCGCGAGCGAACGGAGTGAGCGCGCGCCGAGGGCTTCGGCGGTGTGGTTGCGGGGTATGGTAGCGTCCGCGCGAGCGAAGTGAGCGCGGTTCACCGTGAACGAGCCGAAGGCGAGTGAGCGGCAGTTTTTAGTCCAGGTTTTTGCGAGGAGCGGTTCGCGCGGAGCGCGAACCCGACGAAGTAAAAAAGTGGGTGTGTGTTACCCGAAGTTCTCGACCTTCGCGTCGTCGGGGTCGCCGCCGGCGGCCGCGAGCGCCGCGGTCGCGTCGTCGAGGAAGTCGGCGAAGCCGTAGACGAACGCCTGGGCGTCGGGGGTGGTTTCGAGTGCGGCCGCGACGGCATCGCCGAGCTCCGTTCCGGGATCGAGCACCGTGACGAACGCGCCCGCCTCGCGGAGCGCGTCGAGGCGCTCGCGATGGGCGGGGTCGTCGTCGCGGTAGACGACGCTCGCCGCGCCGCCGTCGCGAAGCGCGCGCTCGGCGACGCCGACGGCGGGGCCCACACCCGGTCCGCCGGCGAGCACGGCGATGGATGACTCACCCTCGTAGTGGGCGCTGCCGAACGGTCCCGCGACCTCGATACTGTCGCCCGGTTCGAGGCTCGCGAGTCGGGGCCCGAGGTCGCCGTCGGGGTCGATCCCGACGGTGATCTCGAAGGTTTCGCCGACGCCGGGAGAGGAGAGGGTGTAAAAGCGCGACGCCGACTCGCCGTCGACGTCGAGCGTGAGTTTGACGAACTGGCCGGGGTGGGCGTCGAATCCCCCTGGAGTAACGAGGTCGAGCGCGACGGTGTCCGGTCCGACGTCGCGAACTCCCTCGACGGTGGTCGGTGTTGGTTCCATAGCTCGCCTCGGTGGGTTTCGGCCAAAGGGACTTCGGTCAGTGTTCCGAAGCCTTTTCCTCCGCAGATGGCGTACGCGGTTCAAGCACATGCCAGACGATCTGAACTGGGCCATCGGCGGGGAAGCCGGCGACGGGATAAACTCCACCGGCAAGATCTTCGCTCAAGCGCTCTCGCGCGCGGGCCGACACGTCTTCACCTCGAAGGACTTCGCCTCGCGCATCCGCGGCGGCTATACGGCCTACAAGGTCCGGAGCTCGACCGCGCAGGTCGAGAGCGTCGTCGACCGGCTCGACATCCTGATCGCGTTGACCCAACGCACGGTCGAGGAGAACATGGACGAACTCCACGAGGGCTCGGTCATCATCTACGACGGCGAGCGGACGATGATGGAGGACTTCGAGGCCCCCGAGGGGATGATCGGACTCCCCGTCCCGCTGAAATCGCTCGCCGAGGACGCCGGTGGCGCGATCATGCAGAACATCGTGGCGCTCGGGACCGCGTGCGAAGTGGCGAACTTCCCGATCGAGAACCTCGACGAGGCGCTCGAGAAACGCTTCGGCAACAAGGGGCAGTCGATCGTCGAGAACAACAAGAAGGCCGCCCGGCTCGGCGAGGAGCACGTCCAAGACGAGTACGACCGCGACGACTTCGGCTACGACGTCGAGACCACCGACAGCGACTACGTCCTGTTGAACGGCGACGAGGCCATCGGTATGGGTGCGATCGCCGCCGGCTGTCGCTTCTACTCGGGCTATCCCATCACGCCTGCGACGGACGTGATGGAGTACTTGAAGGGCCGTATCGAACGCTACGGCGGCCACGTGATGCAGGCCGAGGACGAACTCTCGGCTATCAACATGGCGCTCGGCGCGGCGCGGGCTGGCGCGCGTTCAATGACCGCTACCTCGGGCCCGGGGATCGACCTGATGACCGAGACCTTCGGGCTCGTCGCCACCAGCGAGACCCCGCTCGTGATCTGTGACGTGATGCGCTCGGGGCCCTCGACCGGGATGCCGACCAAGCAGGAACAGGGCGACCTCGATATGCTGCTCTACGGGGGGCACGGCGAGATCCCCCGATTCGTGGTCGCGGCCACCACGGTCGCCGAGTGTTTCCACAAGACCGTCGAGGCGTTCAACCTCGCGGAGAAGTACCAGACGCCGGTGTATCTGGTCGCGGACCTGGCGCTCTCGGTCACCGAACAGACCTACGAGCCCGAGGAGTTCGATATGGACGCGGTCGAGGTCGACCGCGGGAAACTCGTCGACGAGAACGACATCGACACGTGGCTCAACGACAAGGACCAGTTCCAGCCACACTTCCCGGCCGCCGACGGCGTCAGCCCCCGCACCCTTCCCGGGACCTCGGGCGGCGCGCACATGACCACCGGGCTCGAACACGACGAGCTCGGTCGGCGGACCGAGGACACCGACGTCCGTATCGAGCAGGTCGACAAACGAAACCAGAAGGTTCAGACCGCTCAGGAGGAGGAGGAGTGGGACTATCGCGAGTTCGGCGACCCCGACGCCGACACCCTCGTGGTCTCGTGGGGCTCGAACGAGGGCGCGATGCGCGAAGCCATCGGGTTCCTCGAAGAGGCCGACGTCTCCGTCCGGTTCCTCTCGGTGCCCTACCTCTTCCCGCGACCCGACCTCTCCGAGGAGTTCGAGGAGGCCGAGGAGGTCATCGTGGTCGAGTGTAACGCGACTGGTCAGTTCGCGGACGTGCTCGAACACGACACCCTTACCCGCGTCAACCGCGTCAACAAGTACAACGGCGTGCAGTTCAAGGCCGACGAACTCGCCGAGCGGATCACCGAACAACTCGACACGCCACAGGAGGTCCCCACATGAGCTCAGACGTCAGATTCACGGATTTCAAGTCCGACAAGCAGCCGACGTGGTGTCCCGGATGCGGCGACTTCGGGACGATGAACGGCATGATGAAAGCCCTCGCGAACACCGGCAACGACCCCGACAACACCTTCGTGGTCGCCGGTATCGGCTGTTCGGGCAAGATCGGCACCTACATGCACAGCTACGCGCTCCACGGCGTCCACGGCCGCGCTCTTCCTGTCGGCATCGGCGTCAAGAGCGCGAACCCCGACCTCGAAGTCATGGTCTCGGGTGGCGACGGCGACGGCTACTCCATCGGCGCGGGCCACTTCGTCCACGCGGTCCGCCGCAACATGGACATGACCTACGTCGTGATGGACAACCGGATCTACGGCCTCACGAAGGGCCAGTTCTCGCCGACCAGCCGCGAGGACTTCGAGACGGCGACCTCGCCCGACGGGCCGAAACAGGAGCCGGTCAACCCGAAGGCGCTCGCGATGGCCGCCGGCGGGAGCTTCATCGCTCAGTCGTTCTCCTCGGACGCCCAGCGCCACGCCGAGCTCGTCCAGCAGGCGATCGAACACGACGGCTTCGGCTACGTCAACGTCTACAGCCCGTGCGTGACGTTCAACGACGTCGACACCTACGACTACTTCCGGGACTCGATCGTCGACCTCGACGAGACCGACCACGACTCGAACGACAGGGACGCGGCTCTCGAGAAGATCGCCGACGACGACACCGAGTACATGGGCGTGCTCTACCAGGACGAGGATTCGGTGCCCTACAACGAGCGCCACGACCTCGACGCCAACATGGCCGATATCCCCGACGGCGCACCCGAGGACGCGACGGACCTCGTTCGCGAGTTCTACTAGAACCCACTTTTTTACTGCGGGGGGTTCCGCTCACTCCGTTCGCTCCACCCCCGCTTGCAAAAACCTGGACTAAAAACTGCCACTCGCTCCCGCTGGTCGCTCGTGGTACAACCACTAATTTCTCCGCACAGCACCGCTCCCGCAACCGCACCGCCGAAGCCCTCGCCGTGCGCTCACTCCGTTCGCTCCTCGCTCGGCCTCCGGCCTCGCTCGCGCGGCTCGCCCTTCATCCGCCAGGAGAGCACCGCTCTCCTGAGCCTCGGCTCGCTGACGCTCGCCGAGACACCAGGAACAACACCGCTCCGCTGGTCGCGACGGCCACCGCCACCGCCGACCGCCCCGCGACCGCAACCGCCGGCCGCCGCGGGCGGCCGTGCATCACTCAGTCGGCGAGCCAGTCGGCGAAGCTGTGGTCGCCGATCAGGGTCTCGGACTGGCGCTGGATGTACGCGCGCTGCATCCCGTGGACGGCGTCCGCGAACCCCTCGCCGTCGTCGAGGCGGGTTCTGACCTCGTTTCGTTTCCAGTCCGCCGGGGTCACCCGGTGGCGGGCGCGCTGGCGGAGCGGCCAGAGGTACTTCGCCGTCTCGTTCTCGGAGAGTCCACGGGATTCGAGGCCGTCCTTCGCGTGAGCGAAGAGGTCCGAAAAGATCTCCTCGTAGTCCCGGGTCTCGCGACCGTCGTTGGTGATCCAGACGAGGTCGGCGTCGAGCCCGTGATAGACCGCCTCGTAGAAGTTCTCGTGGGCGTCCTGCCAGTCGAGGCTCGCGACGGGGTGTTCCCGTCGGGTGAGGCTTTCGAGGAGCCCCGCGAAGGCGGCTTGGAACGCGATGGCGTCCCTGACCGTGGGCTGGCCCGCGATCGGCCGGAACTCGATCCGCGCGTTCGCCGCCGACTCGGTCGCGCCGTCGAAGACGGGGCGCACCCACCGCCAGTAGGTGCCGTGTTTCACCCGGAAGGTCGAGAACGCGTCGTCGAACCGGTTGGTCTCCTCGACCGGCATCGAGACCACGGTGTCGTCGTTCGCGATCCGCTCGGCGGCCTGCTCGGCCGAATCGAGGTCGTGGGGGAAACGAACCTTCCCGGTGCCGCCGTCGGGGTTGAGGACGGCTTCGAAGACGTGGACCCGATTGCTCATCCAGCCGTCGTCCAGAATTCGGTCGGCGGGGGTGTCGTCGTAGAGGTCCGGCGGGAAGAACGGCGAGTTGACGCCGAGCGCGAGCAGCGGGCCCGCGACCCGGAGCGCGTAGGCGAAGTACTCGGGGAGGTCGGCGGCGTGGGAGACCTGGTAGTGGGGCTGGATCGAGGTGATCAGGCTCTCGGGCATCACGGTGTCGGCCGAGAGCGAGACGTGGGGCGCGTCGAGACGCATCCCAGCCGAATCCGCCCCCTCGGTGTTCGCCATCGCGTGATAGCGCACGGACTCGCTCATGTTCGAGGCGATCCGGATCCCGTCGTCGGCGACGCTGCTGGTGAGGTACTCGTTCGCGGGTTCGCCCTCCGGGGGGATGGTCCACATCCCGTCGCTCACCAGCCGGAGGTCGGAACTCGCCACGGCGTCGAGCGCGGTCCGCAGGCGGGCGTTGACCTCGGCCTCCTGGGCCTGGAGCCCGTAGCCGTTGAGCGGCTGCGGGCTGGTACACATCTCGGCGTTGTGGAGCCCGAGCTCCTTCTCGAAGCCGATGTACTCGAGGAGTCGGCGCGGCACCCGCGCCAGCGCGCTCGTCCCACGATTCACCCCGTAGAACTCGTACTCCAGCCCGATCATCGCCTGTGGGTTGTCGAACGTGCCCGCATCGAGTTCGCGTTTGACGACCGCGGCCTCCTCCTCGGCGCGGGCGTTGAACTCATCGACGTCGACGGTGAGCACGTCCGTGACCCGCCCCGCGAGGTCTGACCTCGACATACCCCGCAGTGAGCGAGCGACCGTCTTCAACCCCGCGACTGTCGATGGCGCGGATGCCTCCCCGTGCTCCCGACCGATCACCGTAGCGCGCACTCGCGTCGGTGCGAACGAAGTGAGCACCGATCGCGGACGTTGTGCGAGGTTTGCGCGAGTGACGCGAGCGCAAGCTCGTCAGAGTGGTTCGGAAGACGCAAAGCGTCTTCCGTCATCACGGGAGAGCTTCGCTCTCCCGAACGACTTTGCTCTGACGGTGGATGAGCACCGCAGGGAGCGATAGGTGGTGTGAACGAAGTGAACACCACCGAACGCGCGAACGGCGAACGAAGTGAGCCGTGAGCCGAGCGACCGAGGAGCGCAGTCGGTTGGGGAGGCGTGTGGCGGTCGCTGGGCGGTGCTGCGCGGAGGAGTTAGTGGTTGTACCGCGAACGAGCGGCGCAAGGTTCGGGTGAAGCGAGAACCCCGATGTAAACGGGGAGCGGAGCGACCCGTGAGCCACAACGAGCTAACCCGAGGAGGAAAAGTAGGGGTGAATGCTGACCCTCTTGTGGGAAACACGGTTGGGTCTCTGCGGTCGTCTTCAAAGCCACTGCTCCAACCATTCGACGTGGTCGGTCATCTCGTCGGCGGAGAGGTGTGTGTCGATACGTCTGATCCCCCGAACGAACGCACCCGGTGAGAGACCCTGGTCACTGTAGCGGACGATACCGGCGTGTTCGATATCGAGCCCCAGTCTCGTGAAATCGTCGTCGTTCGTGAGTACGACCCGCCCGTTCGCCCGACATTCGGCGAGGTGGTCCTCGTCACTTAGTCCTCGTTCGTAGTCCGCTTCCACCGTCGAAACATCGTAGCCCTCGGCTCTGAGTGCCGTGATAAACGCCCTGTCGACGTGTTCGTCGGCGCGGAACGAAAGCCGAGGCATCCCTCAGTGTTCGACGGCTTCCGGTGCCTTCGAACGGGTTTTCAGGACCGCATCGAGTTCGCGACGCCGTTCGCGAGTGGCGTTCATCTCCTCGATGTTGTCGTAGTAGTACGCGAGCGCGGCGTAGACTGCCGAAATCTCGATATCGAGCTGGTCGGCGACGTACTCGGGAGCGTGGTCGTGGTCCAGAACTCGCTCGGCAACGTCGACCACCGCGATCCGACGGCCGTCGAGGCGCGCGTTCCCGCCGAGCACATCGTCCGTCTTCACGATCCCCGTCATGGATGGTCTTGTCCGCCATCCGGGATAAACCTGCGGCCGCATCGGGCGTGGCCCGCGAAATCGAGGACGAACTACAGCACGCCCATCGCGGTCAGCCGTTCGGGGAGGTAGGTATCCGTGACGAAGTCCAGACCACGCGCGGCCAGCGACTGCTGTTCGGCCTTCTTCCCGATGTCGAGCTGGAGTTCGATCTGTTCGCGCCAGTAGTCGGTCTGGAAGCGCGGGTCGGTGAGTTCGCTTTCGAGCGCGTTGATGTCCGAGTCGCTGAGTGGATCGGTCGGCAGGTCGTACTCCACGATGTCCGCGGGCTGGATCCCGATGAAGCGCGCCTCGGGTGTGGCGAGGTACTCGGAGAGGTGGGCGGACTTGATGGAGCCGTAGGCCACCGAGCCGTAGATCCGATAGGACCACGGGTCGCCGTCAGTGAAGACGACTACCGGGAGATCGAGTTCGTCGTGGAGTCGTTTGATGATCCGCCGGGTCGCACGCGCGGGCTGGCCGCCGAGGTGGACCACGAGGGTGCTGAAGTCCTCGTCGAAGCCGTTCTCGACCAGTCGGTCGCGCATCCCGCCGGTCTCGACGCAGAGGACGAAGTCGATGTCGTGGTCGAGGAACTCGATGGTGTCCGGGTTGTTCGGGATCTGGTAGCCGCCCTGGCCGACGTCGTCTTGGCAGTGGATCTCGCGGTCGCCGCGGTTCGTCTGCTCGCGGATTCTGAGGGGTCCCATGAGCTTCGCGCCGGACTCCTCCGGGCGCATGTGGAAGTCCTCGCGAGTAACATGAGAAACGATCTCCAGATCCTCGATCAGCTGGTTCGATTCGTCCTGGTCCGAGAACTGGGCTTCCTTCTCGTCCCAGCTCTCGGAGAGGTAGTAGAGTTCACGCAGGGTGGACGAGCGGTCCTCGTCGAGCTGTTCGGCGAGGAAGTCGATGGTGTAGATGGCCTTGAGGAGCTTGCGCGCGCCGCGAACGGAGTTCGCGCTTCGCGTGCTCTCGCGGTCGCCGTAGACCCATACTTCACTGTCCTCGTCGTACTCGATGTTGGATTTCGTCCGCGTCGGGAGGCGCATCTCGGGGACTTCCCCCGCGGCGAACTGGTCGTAGAACTCGGCGGCGAGGTCGATGAGCCGCTCGCGCGCCGAGGCGTCGATGTCGGGTGTGTCGGTGCTCATGGGTGGGTGCTGTTGGTGGGAGTTAGGCGTTGACGGTGAGTTTCGCGTCGTCGATACCGGTCACGTCGAGGTCGAAGGCGGCGTCGGCGTCGGCGAGGTCGTACTCGAGGGTGGCCTCGTCGTTGCCGCTCACCTCGGGCGACCACTTGATGAACCACTCGCCGTCCATTTCGACGACGCGCGCGCCGTCCGAGACCGCCGTCGGCTCGGCCGAGACGATCTCGGTGAGCTCCGGGCTCTCGCCCGCCGAGGAGTGGTTCTCGACGACGAGCTCGACGTGGTCGTCCTCGATACGGCGCTCGACCAGCACGTTGTTCATGATCCGCGCGAGCGAGTCGTCGATGTCCAGCTCCTCGCGTTCGGTGACGTCGGCGAGCTTGGTCGCCATCTCGGGAAGGATCGCCCCGAGGACGTCCTGTTTCTGGCGGCGCTGTTGCATCGACTGGCGCTTCTTCAGGTAGCTCTTCAGTTCGCGGGCGGCCTCACGGACCGCGAGCTCGATCTCGTCCTCGATCCCGGGGACGTTCGCGATCGCGTCCTTCGACTCGCTGGTGAACGGCACGTTGGTCGAGGCGACGTGGATCATGATGACGCACGGCCCGTTTGGCATCCCCGAGCCGCCGGGCTGGTCGAGCCCGTAGTTCCGCCAGCCGATCGACTTGATCACGTCGGTCGTCGCACACGCGCCGCGCTGGTAGACCAGGGGAACCCGGTTGGCGAAGCGCATGAGCTGGACACTGCCCTCGGCTTGGAGTTCGCCGCCGTAGGCGATACCGGCCTCGACGATGAACGGGTCGCCCCCGTGGACGCCCGCGTCCCGCGTCGCCGAGGCGTAGAAGTCCGCGTCGAACTCCTTTTCGAGCCCCGAGCGTACGAGCTCGGCGGTGATCGGCGAGAGGCAGTCAGTCGGCGGCGCGATGATGTCCGTCGCGCCCATCGCGTCCAACAGCGCGCTCGCGGTGTCGCGGTCCCCGGCCACTTCGGTGACGTTCGGCGGGTCGTCGGGCACCGCCCGACAGACCCCCCAGACGGCCTCGACGACGTTCTCGCGCGCGGTCTCGCCGAACGAGACCCCGTCACGCTCCTCGGTCATCGCCGCCGCGCGGTCGACGAACTCGGCGAGGTCGTCGCGTCGGAGGCGGTCGCGCCCGCCCTCGAACTTCGCCGCCAGTCGGTCGGCGAACGGCTCGATGGTCGAGCCGTCCTTTCGGGTGCTCGTCGCGTCGTCGGCGAGCTCGTAGAGGTCGCTCTCGCGGTTCTCCCGGATCACCTCCCACGCCGCCGCGACGGCCTTCTCACACACCGTCTCGCCGAACGTCGTACCGGTCTCGGTGTTGGTCTCGCCCGCCGCCGTCGTCACGAGCGCGTCGAGTTCGTGGTGTGCGAGGCGGTCGCGCTCCCCGACGGCCTCGGCCACGCGAGCGGCGAACGCCTCGACGTCCTCGGCGCGCTTGTTCGCCACCACGTCGGTGACCGCGGCCTCGATCGCCTCGCCGTCGTGGGGCGTTCGCCACGCCATCTCGCGACCGTAGTGGCGGTCGTTGAACGCCGCGATGACGTTCGCGGCGGTCTTCTTTCCGACCCTGGTGAACTCCTCCTGGAGGAACCCGGAGAGGCTGTAGGAGTCGGTGTCGTCGAGCATCTTCAGCAGCGTGCCGAGCTCGACCCCGTGGGGATGGGGGCGGATCTCCTCGGTCTCGGCCGGGAGTTCGTCGGTCGCGCGTTCGGCCTTGAACTCGCCGCCGGGCTCGCGGAGCTCGATCCGGGCGTGGGGGTTCACCACCGCGGTGTGTTTGATGTAGTCCCGGAGCTGGCCCCGAGCGCGCATGTTCGCGTCCATTTCGAGCTCGATCCGTGTCCCGTGGGGTCGGTCCCAGGTCGTCGTCTCCTCCACCGAGACCTCGGGCTCGTTGGTGTCGGTGTCGATGATGAGCTCGAAGTACTTCGCCTCGCCGCCCCCCGTTCGGCTCGTGATCTTCGCGGGTTTCCCGCTCGTCAGTTGACTGTAGAGCACCGCCGCCGAGATACCGATCCCCTGCTGACCCCGGGCCTGCTCGCGCTTGTGGAATCGCGAGCCGTAGAGGAGCTTCCCGAAGACCTTGGGGAGCTGTTCGGCGGTGATACCGGGACCGTTGTCCTCGACCACCAATCGATAGTAATCGCCGACTTCCTCGATCTCGACGTAGATGTCGGGGAGGTGCCCGGCCTCCTCGGCGGCGTCGAGCGCGTTGTCGACCGCCTCCTTCACGGCGGTGACGAGACCTCGGGCACCGCTGTCGAACCCGAGCATGTGCTTGTTCTTCTCGAAGAACTCGGCGATGGAGATCGCGCGCTGGCCCTCCGCGAGCTCCGCGGCGACCCCCCCATCGTCGAGTGTCGATTGGAGGGATGGCATTGGTGGTGGTATTTCGGGGACGGTTAAAACCCCGATGGTACCACGGCGGAAGTGGAGTGAGTGGCCGAGTCGATGACCGACGAAAACCGCCCGCCTCCTCGGCCGTCAACCGGTGTATCACGGCGTCAGCGCCGCCATACCGATAGCGCGCGTGCGGGAGACTTATGCCGCCAGGACTGCTACGAATCGATAGATTATATGTCGCAAGACAAGTATGGAGCGGGGCAGATTCAGGTCCTCGAAGGCCTCGAGGCTGTCAGAAAGCGTCCGGCGATGTACATCGGGTCGACGGACGCCCGCGGGCTCCACCATCTCGTTTATGAGGTCGTCGACAACGCCATCGACGAGGCGCTCGCCGGGTACTGTGATTCGATCACCGTCACGATCCACGACGGCGAGCACCCCTCCGTGAGCGTCGCCGACGACGGCCGCGGGATCCCGGTCGACGAGCACGAGAACGGGAAGTCCGCGCTCGAAGTCATCATGACCGTACTCCACGCCGGCGGGAAGTTCGACAAGGAGTCCTACCAGGTCTCCGGCGGGCTTCACGGCGTCGGCGTCTCGGTCGTCAACGCGCTCTCGAAGTGGGTCGAGGTCACCGTCAAACGCGACGGCGCGGTCTGGAAACAGCGCTTCGACCACGGCGAACCCGACGGCGACCTCGAACGGGTTCGCGACCTCGACCCCGAGGAGGAGACGGGCACGGAGCTCCGCTTCTGGCCCGACGAGGAGGTCTTCTCGACGACGGACTTCGCCACCACGACGCTCGCGACCCGGCTGCGCGAGCTCGCCTTCCTCAACTCCGGGGTCGAGATCCAGCTCAGGGACGAACGCGACGACAGCCAGGAGCGATTCCGGTACGACGGCGGCATCCGCGAGTTCGTGGTCTACCTCAACGAGTCGAAGAGCGCGCTCCACGAGGACGTGATCTACCTCGAGGACACCGCGACCATCGACGATGGCGAGGTCGCGATCGAGGTGGCGATGCAGACCACCAGCGAGCTTCAGGGCTCGATCCACGCCTTCGCGAACAACATCAACACCCGCGAGGGCGGGACCCACCTCACGGGGTTCAAGACCGCGCTGACACGGGTCGTCAACGACTACGCCAAGGAGAACGGCCTGCTCGACCCGCTCGACGGCGACACGCTGAAGGGCAGCGACATCCGCGAGGGGCTTACCGCTGTGATCTCGGTCAAGCACCCCGACCCGCAGTTCGAGGGCCAGACCAAGACCAAACTCGGCAACGGCGAGGTCAACGGCATCGTCGCGAGCGCGGTCCACAAGCACCTCGACACCTACTTCGAGGAACACCCCGACACCGCGAAGGCGGCCATCAGCAAGGCCGTCGAGGCCGCGAAGGCTCGCCGCGCGGCGAAGAAAGCCGAGGAACTCACCCGCCGGAAGTCGGCGCTCGAATCCACCGCGCTCCCCGGCAAACTCGCCGACTGTCAGACCCGCGACCCGAGCGAGGCCGAGCTCTTCATCGTGGAGGGCGACTCCGCGGGCGGCAGCGCGAAACAGGGTCGGGACCGGGAGTTTCAGGCCATCCTCCCCCTCTTCGGGAAGGTCCTCAACGTCGAGAAGCACAGACTAGATCGGATCCTCGAAAACGAGAAGATTCGAAATCTGATCACCGCCATCGGCGCGGGCGTCGGCGAGGAGTTCGACATCGAGGAGACCAGATATCACAAGATCGTCATCATGACCGACGCCGACGTCGACGGCGCGCACATCCGGACGCTCTATCTGACCCTGCTCTATCGCTATCTCAAGCCGCTCATCGAGGCGGGCTACGTCTACGCCGCCCAGCCGCCACTCTACCGGATCCGGAAGGGCAGCGAGACCTACGACGCGATGACCGAAGCCGAACGCGACCGGATCGTCGAGGAGAAGTGCGACGGCTCGCCCGACCAGGTCCAGCGGTTCAAGGGCCTCGGCGAGATGAACCCCGACCAGCTCTGGGAGACCACGATGAACCCCGAGAACCGGATCCTCAAGCGGATCACCCTGGAGGACGCCGCCGCCGCCGACCGGATGTTCTCGGTGCTGATGGGCGACGCGGTCGAGCCCCGCCGGGACTTCATCAAGAGCCACGCGACCGACGCCGAGTGGGTGGACATCTAATGCATCCCCACCTTTCAGCCCCACCTTTTGCTGCGCTCGCCTTCGGCTCACTGGCAAAATGTGGATCAAAAGCGCGTCGGGTTCCCGTTCGGTCACCCTCGCGCCCGCTCGCTCACTCCGTTCGCTCGCGGTGGGACCACTGGCGACGCCGCACCGCGACCGCACCGGCCGCAGAAGCCCTCCGGCGCTTCGCGCCGTCGCCCTTCATCCACCAGGACCGCACCGCAACCGTACCGCGGCCGCACCGCCGCGGCCGACCGGCCACCGAAACCGCGACACACCCCTGATCCATGAGTTCTGATATTCCCCCAAGCGGTCCCGACGCGTCGATGGATTCGGTCCGTATCGAGGACGAGATGGAGCAGTCCTACATCGACTACGCGATGTCCGTCATCGCGGGTCGGGCGCTCCCCGACGTTCGCGACGGTCTCAAACCCGTCCACCGCCGGATCCTCTTCGCGATGCACGAGGAGGGCGTCACCTCCCGTGCGGGCCACCGGAAGTCCTCCTCCGTCGTGGGCGACACGATGGGCGACTACCACCCGCACGGCGATTCGGCGATCTACGACGCGCTCGCCCGGATGGCCCAGGACTTCTCGATGCGCGCACCGCTCGTCGACGGCCAGGGTAACTTCGGCTCCGTCGACGGCGACCCGCCGGCGGCGATGCGCTACACGGAAGCCCGGATGAGCCCGATCGCGGAGGAGCTCCTCTCGGACATCGAGAAGGACACCATCGACTTCGTCCCCAACTACGACGACCGCCTCGAAGAGCCCGACGTGCTCCCGGCGGCCTTCCCGAACCTCCTCGTCAACGGTTCGTCCGGTATCGCGGTCGGGATGAGCACGAACGTCCCGCCGCACAACCTCGGGGAGGTGATCGACGCCACGATCCACCTCATCGAGAACCCGAACTGCGTCGTCGAGGACCTGATGGAGCACGTGAAGGGGCCCGACTTCCCGACCGGCGCGGAGATCGTCGGTCGCGAGGCGATCCACTCGGCCTACACCACGGGTCGCGGTCGGGTCCGGATGCGCGCGAGCTACGAGATCGAGGAGAACTCGAGTGGTGATCGGATCGTCGTCACCGAACTCCCCTATCAGCAGAACAAGGCCAAACTCGTCGAGCACATCGCGGACCTCGTCAATGACGGCACCCTCGAAGGGGTCTCCGACCTCCGTGACGAGTCGGACAGGGACGGCATCCGGATCGTCATCGACCTCAAGCGCGGCGCGCTCACCGACGTGGTCGAGAACCAGCTCCTCGAACACTGCTTCGAGAAGACCTTCGGGGTGATCAACCTCGCGCTGGTCGACGGCGAGCCACAGGTCCTCGACCTGAAACAGCTTCTCGGGCACTACCTCGACCACCGTCGCGAGGTGGTCCGCCGGCGCACCGAACACGACCTTGCCGAGTCCGAGGACCGAGCCCACATCCTCGAAGGTCGGCTGACCGCGCTCGAAAACGCCGAGGACGTCATCGAGCGCATCCGGGACGCCGAGGACCGGGACGCGGCGAAGGCCGCCCTGCAGGACTCCTACGACCTCTCCGAGCGCCAGGCCGACCACATCGTGCGGATGCAGCTCGGGAGCCTGACCTCGATCGAGGTCGAGGAGATCGAGGCGGAGTACGAGGACGTCCAGACGGAGATCGACCGGCTCGAAACCATCCTCGGGAGCGACGCCGAGCTCGACCGGGTGATCACCGACGAGCTCCGGGACGTCAAAGCCGAGTACGCCGACGACCGCCGGACGCGGATCGTCGAGGACTACGGCACCGTGACCCGCGAGGACCTCATCCCCGAGGAGGAGGTGGTCGTGGTGGTGACCCAGAACGACTACATCAAGCGGATGCCGGCGGCGAACTTCGAGGCGCAGGGGCGCGGCGGCAAGGGGATCATCGGCACGAAACTCAAGGAAGGCGATAGGGTGTCGGCGGTCTTCCGGGCGAACACCCACGACTATCTCCTGTGCTTCACCAACCAGGGCTACGTCTACCGACTCAAGGTCTACGAGGTGCCCGAGATGGGTCGGACGGCGCGCGGGAAGTCCGCGGTGAACCTCGTCGACCTCGACGACGGCGAGGATATTACTGCTGTGGTGGCGACCGACGACCTCGACGACGAGGACCAGTGCCTCACGATGGTCACGCGCGAGGGGTACATCAAGCGGACCTGTGCCACCGACTTCGAGAACATCCACTCGAACGGTCTGATCGCCACCCGGCTCGAAGACGGCGACGAGCTCGTCGACGTGACCGTCACCGACGACGAGGGCGACCTGATCGTCGCCACCGAGCAGGGGATGGCGATCCGGTTCCCGAAGGGGGAAGCCCGCGAGATGGGGCGGAGCGCCCGTGGGGTGAACGCGATCAAACTCACCGACGACGACGCGGTGGCCGGGCTGGTGGTCGCCGACGACGACCACGACCTCCTCACGCTCACCGAGAACGGCTACGGCAAGCGCACCCCGATGGAGAAGTACCGGACCCAATCGCGCTACGGCAAGGGGCTGAAGGACATCAAGACCGGCGACCGTAACGGCGGCGTGACGGCGATCGAGACCGTCACCGCCGACGACGACCTCGTGGTGATGAGCCAGAGCGGCCAGATCATTCGAACCCACGTCGAGGACATCTCGGCCGTCGGCCGGAACACGAAGGGCGTCCGGGTGATGCAACTTGCCGACGGCGACCACGTCGCCTGTCTCGACGTCCTCTCCGAAGTCCAGTAGGCCGCCGTCGCGGCGGCGGCGCGGTCGCGGTGCGGTCCTGGTGGATGAAGGGCGAGGCCCGAACGGAGCGAGGTTCGACCGAAGGGAGAACCTCGGATGCGAACGGGGAATGCAATGACCCGTGAGCGGAGTGAGTGGCCGAGGGCTTCGGCGGCCGGTGCGGTGGCGGAGTCGGTAGTTATTGTACCGCGAACGAGCGAAGCGAGTGAGCGGGCGCAAGCGCGACCAACGGGAGCGCGCAGCGCTTTTGATCCACATTTTGCCAGGGAGCCGAAGGCGAGCGCAGCAAAAGGTGGGGTTTTATTGAAACATCCGCAACGGCTCGGCCTGTGAGCTCTCGTCCTCGGCTTCGGCCATCCGTTCGGCGAGTCGCTCGCGGGCCTCGCGGATCTCCTCGGCGCGTTCGGTCAGGTCCTGGGTCTCGACCTCGACGTCGGCGATCGGCGCGACTCCGTGTTCGAGGACGACCCGGGCGGCCTCGGGGTCCGGGAACTGGGGGTTGGTCTCGACGATCAGGCCGACGCCGTCGAGACCGACTCGGCCCGCGTGGTAGAGCAACGCGCCGGTCGGGCCGCTGACGAGGCCGCCCTCGGCGGGTGGGACGATCCCCGCGTCGTCGAGCAGGCGGTCGCCGTTGCCGGTCGAGACGCCGTAGAGTTCGCGGGGGCCGTCGGACTGGTCCGGCAGCCCCGAGAGGTAGATCGGGGTGACGTCGTGCTCGTCGAGCCAGCCGGTCACGCAGGCCGCGAAGGCGGTCGCTTCCGAGGGTGAGACGGGGACGTCGCTCTGGAGCACGACGAGGTTCCGGTCGGGGTCGGCGTGGAGGCGGACCGGTGGGACCAGCGCGGAGCGTTCGCCGCGGTAGACCCCGACCTGGGGGACGCCGTCGCAGTGGACGCCCGCGTAGTACTCCATCTCGAAGGCGTTCACGAGGTGGTCGGCGACGGTCTTCCCGACGAGGCCGACCCCGGGGAGCCCCTCGACGAGCGTCGGCGAGTCGAGTTCGATGTCGGCCACGACGTCGATACGGGCCATAGGTGGAACCAGTCGCCGCGCCGACATAGCTCTTCCCCGGACTCCGAAATCGACAAGCGACCGCGCCGACGACCGGCGGTAATGGACCCCCTCGACAGATACGAACCCCTCGTCGACGATTTCGCGGCGTTCCGCGCGGTCTGTGAGCGCCCGCTCGGCCACGTCGCCCGGGTCAACACCATCAAGACGGACGTCGAACGCGCTAAGCGAGCGCTCGACGAGGAGGGCGTCGAGTTCGAGTCACCCGACTGGCACCCGGGGCTCGTGAAGCTCGACGGCACGACCACCGGCCGGACGTGGGGTGCGTTCCATGGCTGGCTCCACGGCCAGGAGGAGGTCTCGGCGCTGCCGGCGACGGTCTGTGACCCGAAACCGGGCGACCGGGTGTTCGCGGCGTGTGCCGCCCCCGGCGGGAAGGCCACCCAGCTCGCGGCGCTCGCCGACGACCGCGGGCTCGTGGTCGCGAACGACCGGAACCTCGGACGGCTCTCGGCCCTCCGGTTCAACGCCGAGCGCCTGGGGGTGACTTCGATGGCCGTGACGAACCGGGACGCCGGCAACTACTCGCTCGCGCCGTTCGACTTCGAGGCGTTCGACCGCGCGCTCGTCGACGTGCCGTGTTCGTGCGAGGGCACCATTCGAAAGAATCCCGACGCGCTCGACGAGTGGTCGTTACAACGAATCGAATCGATCGCCGGCACGCAGAAGTCGATCCTTCAGCGGGCGGTCCAGGCGACCAAGTCGGGTGGAACGGTGGTCTACTCGACGTGTACCTTCGCGCCGGAGGAGAACGAGGCGGTGCTGGACGCGGTTCTCGATGGCGAGGACTGTCGGCTCGTCGAGTTCGAGTGCGGGCTCGAAACGAGACCTGGGGTCACCGAGTGGGAGGGCGAGCACTTCGACTCGAGCGTCGAGCGCGCGAAGCGGGTCTACCCCCATCTCAACGACACGGGAGGATTTTTCTGTGCGAAGTTGGAGGTCACGGGATGAGTGGTCCAAACGGGAACGACGGCTCGCGGTTCGACCGCCTGCCCGCGACCGCCGCCGACCGCTCCGTCGAGGGGCGAGCGACCCGCGAGGAAGTCGTAGAGTTCTGGCACGACCGCTACGGCGTCTCTCCCACCGTCTTCGACGAGTACACCTTCTGGGAGAAGGGTGCGGGGAAGGTCTGGGCCTTCGCGGGCGAAATGGAGGAACCGGTCGAGATCGAGGCGCTTGGGATGACCTGCCTCCGAACCCGGCAGGAGCACTGGAAACCCACCACTGACGCGGCCCAGCGCTTCGGCGGACACGCCACCGAGAACGTGATCGACCTCACCCGCGACGAGGCCCGGCGGTTCGTGGCGGGCGAAGATCAAGAAATCGAGTGGGACGGCGATTGGGGTTACCTCGTCGCGGCCCACGACGTCGCCGGCGAGCCCGAGCCCCTCGGTGTGGGGCTCTACCTCCACGACGAGCTCCGGTCACAGATCCCGAAGGGCCGCCAACGCGACCTCTGACTCAGCCCTTCTCCCGCACCGTACCGCCGCTCAGTCCCTCCCACTCCACCCGATAGCCGAGTTTCGAGAGGAGGGCGCTGGCGTCGTCGATCCCGATCTCGTCGAGGCGGGCTTCGGCCGCCGAGAGCGCCATCCCCGGTTCGATCGTCTCGTCGAGCGACGCGAGCACCGCCGGGCGAACGAGCGTGCGTCCGACGCGGTCGTGTTCGGGGAACCGCTTCCCCTCGACGACGGCCTCCGAAACGCCGTAGTCGGTGGCGAGCTCGGCGAGCGGGACGACGTCGGCCTCGGGAACGAGTTCGTCCGGCAGCGCCGCCGCGCGTTCGTCGTTGAGTCGCTCCTCGTACCCTCGGAGTGCGTCCCGGACGTCCTTGAGCCGGACCCGCTTCGAGTAGGGGATCGCGCGGGCGTCGCGGGCGTCGAGCTTCTCGCCCACCCCCAGGGAATCGTCGACCGCGACGAGGAGTTCGACGGCTTCGAGCCCCTCGATCTGTGAGAGCTTCTTCGCGACGTACGCCGGGGTCCAAAAGCCCATGATCTCGAAGTAGACCCGGAAGTTCCCGTACTTCCACTCGAACGCGAAGTCCGGGATCATCACCCTCGCACCCGTTTCGAGCGGTTCGGGTTCGCGCACGAGGTCCCAGTCGAGGTCGAGCGAGGCGAACCGGGTCGCGAAGTCGGCCTCCACCGCGCTGTCGTAGCTCACCTCGACAACGGGTTCGGTTCCCGGCACGCGAAGGTCATCGTCCGTGAGCCGGAGTTCGCGCTCGGTGCCGTGGTCGTCGATGGTCGCCGCGAACACCCACTCCCCCGCCCCGGCGACACTTCTGAGGAGTCGGGCGAACCGGGTGCCGTAGCGTCTGGTCCGTCGAAACACGCTGTCGGGGCCCGTCACGACGACTTCGCGTTCCGAGAGCGTCCCTCCTCGCTCGCCGGTCCGTCGGATCTCGTACATCAGCCGGAGGCGTTTCACCGCCGTGACGACCGCTCGCGGGTCCGAACACCTGATCCGGACCTCGGTCGCGTCGAAGAGGGCGGTCTGGGCCATCGAGAGGTCGTACTGCGTGAGCAGTCCGTCGGGGTCCCACGGGACGTCGACCGCCACGAGCACCTGCCGTTCGTCGAGGTCGGCGTAGAGCGACCGCTCGACGACCTCCGGTGACGCATCGAGCGCGTCGGCGGCCCGCGACAGCGCCGTCTCGCGCTCGCCCTCGGTGACGACCCCGACCGACTCCGCGGCGGCGAAGACGGCGCTTCGGGTTCGTTCGGGGTCGATCCCGGCGCGCGTCTCGAAGGTCGCCTCCCGGTCGACGAGCTTCGCGAACCCGCGGACGAGTTTGAAGTCGTCGGCCTCGTGTTCGAGGTCGGCGAGCGCGTCGTCGAGGTCCGCCCGCGTCTCGCCGACGTGGCCCTGATAGACCCCGATGACCCGCGCCGCGAGCCGCCGGTCGTCCGGGGTCGCGAACTGCGGGTGGTAGCCCCCGCCGGCGCGCGACACGCGGAGGAGGTCCTTCGTGAGCACACCGAAGCTGAGGAACCACGACGTAAAAACCGTACTCGCCGCTACCGCCGCCGTTCGGCGACCCGCTCCTCGGCGGTCTCCTCGGTGACGACCTCGTAGAGCAGCGCCCGCCCTCCATCGGCCTTCGGGCGGAGCACCCGGCCGAGGCGCTGGGTGAACTCCCGTTCGGAGCCGCTGCCCGAGAGCACCACCGCGACGTTGGCGTCCGGCACGTCGACCCCCTCGTCGAGGACGTTCGCGGTGACGACCCGCGAGTAGGTCCCGTCCCGGAAGTTCTCGAGGACCTGGCGGCGCTCGGCCGCGCCCGTTTGGTGAGTGATCGCCGGGAGCAGGAACCGCTCGGAGAGCCGGTAGACGAGGTCGTTGTGCGCGGTGAAGACGATGACCCGGTCCTCGCGGTGGCGGTCGAGGAGGTCGGCGAGGGTCTCGACTTTGGCCGCGGCGTTCATCATCACCTCGCGAGCGCGCTGGTTGGCGAGCAACGCCGCGCGCGCCTTCGGGTCGTTCCCCGAGCGCATCACGAGCTTCCGGTAGTCGCTCCCGCTTCGCATATCGAGGTTCGAGCGCGCGAGGTAGTTCGTGAAGATTTCCCGATGTTCGTCGTACGCGGCGCGTTCGGCGTCGGTGAGCGAGACCTCGACGCGTTTCACGTCGTAGGCCGCGAGGTGACCTCCGGCGAGGTCGTCGGCCGCGATACGGTGAACCAGTGGGCCACAGAGCTCGGCGATCGCCTCGTGCGCGCCGTCGGGCCGCTCGAACGTCGCGGTCAGCCCCAGCCGCGCGGGTGCGGCGAGCAGGCGCGCGATCTCGCGGTAGCCTTTCCCACCCAGATGGTGGACCTCGTCGAAGACCACCAGCCCGAACCGGTCGCCGATGTCGTCGGCCCGGAGGTAGGCCGAGTCGTAGGTCGCCACGGTGAGGGGTTCGACGCGCTGTTCGCCCCCGCCGAGCTGGCCGACCGGAACCGAAAATTCGGTTTCGAGTTCGTGCCGCCACTGTGAGAGGAGGTCGATCGTGGGGACCACCACGAGCGCCGCGACCCCGAGGGCTTCGATGGCCTCGATGCCGATGACGGTCTTCCCGCTCCCGGTCGGGAGTTCGAGTACGCCGCGGTCGTCGTTCGCCCGCCACGCGTCGAGCGCTTCCCTCTGGTAGTCACGAAGTTCGTACGCCGAAGCCACGTCGAGCCCCGGCGCGTCGAGCACCCGGTCGTCGACCGCGACCCCACGCTCGTCGAGGGCATCGCGCAGTTCGGCGTAGCGGAACGCGGGCGCTCTGGCCGTCTTCGAACGCGGGTCGGCCTCGACGAACGGCAGGTCGAGGTCGACACCCTCGACCCGGAGGGTGCCGTTCTCGTAGGTCAGCGTGGCGGCCACGCCGACCCTGTGGGTCGCGGGCGCTTATACCCGCCGTCGAGCATCCGGATGCGCCCCCAATGGTCGGCACCGGGTCCGTCGAGCGGCGCACGATTCCTGAATCCTTTTGTCCGTGTATCGGCTCCCCTCGACCATGACCGAGAACGACGGCGGGCCGTCGAGCGACCCGAACGAACCGGAGGAGGTGCCGGTCGAGGAGGCGGCGACCGGCGAGTCGACGGCGAACGACGCGGCCCCGGAGACCGACGCGACGGCCGCGGACCTCGTCGAACGCGTCGAGGAACACGCGGACGGGGAACTCGCGCGCGAGGTGGACGACCTCCGCGAGCGCGCCGCGACGGCCGCGGAACGCGCCGACGAGGTCGAGGAGCTCGAAACCCAGCTGAAACGCAAGCAGGCGGACTTCCAGAACTACAAGAAACGGACGAAACAGCGCCAGGAGGAACAGGAGGCCCGCGCGACCGAGGACCTCGTCACCCGTCTCCTCGAGGTCCGCGACAACCTCTCGCGGGCGCTCGACCAGGACGAGGAGGTCGACATCCGGCCGGGCGTCGAGAGCACCCTGGAGGAGTTCGACCGGGTGCTCGACGACGAGAACGTCGACCCGATCGACCCCGCGCCCGGCGACGCCGTCGACCCGCAGCGCCACGAGGTCATGCTCCGTGTCGACAGCGACGAGCCCAGCGACACCGTCGCGGAGGTCTACCGCCCGGGCTACGAGATGGGCGAGAAGGTCCTCCGCCCGGCGCAGGTCACCGTCAGCGAGTAACCTTACCGGCGGCGGCTCGCCGAGGCCGCGATCCTGACCCCCGGACTGTAGAAGTGAACCGGGTCGCTCTCGGGGTCGGCGAAGCCGTTGGCGCGAAAGAGCGAGTTCCCCTCGATCGTCACGTCGGCCCGCGAGAGCGGCCAGCGGTCGTGGCTCACGTTCGAGTATCGGATGGTGCCGTCCGGCGCTTCGGTGTAGAAGCGATAGCGCTCGGTGATGAAGTCGGCGAGGGTTCCGGTCCCGGTCTCGACCTCGCCCTCGGTCGGTTCGTAGCTCGCGCGGAAGTCGGCGGGTCGCGCGCCGGGATGGCGGCGGTGGTTCACGAACCGGTTCCGGTGCCCTCTCGATTCGTGGGTTATCCGGGCGTAGTAGTACGGCAGGTGGTGGAACAGCCGCGCGCCGAGTACGCCCGCGATCCCCTCGGCATCGAGGCTGAAGAAGTAGACGCTGGGCGTCCCGTCGACGTCGACGTAGGTCCGGAGGTTGAGCTCGGGGAGGTCGACGCCGAATCGCTCCGGTACCCCGCGCGGGCGGACGGCGGCGTTGGTGAAGGGCACGACCGAGAGCCACGCCTCGCCCTCGAACGTGTCGACGTCGAGCGCGTCGGGGAGGTGGGCGGCGACGGTCTCGGGTGGGAGCGGCCAGTTGGCGAAGAGGAGTTCACGCCAGTGCATCTCGAGAGGGACGACCATAGCCGGAACACGGGTTCGAGGCGCTTTTGGCTTTCACCCACGGACCGTTCGTCACACGGTGTCCGCCGGAACGATGGTATTGCGGTCCGGGGTTCGTCCCGCTGGTTTCACGACCGAATCCCTCGAAAACGCTGTAAGGGGACGGTATCGCGCGTTCGACGACGACGGCTGATGTAGCAACTTTTAACCGGCGGAAACCGATAGGGGTTCCCAACAATGGCGAGCAACAAGATCCTCGGTATCGACTTGGGGACGACGAACAGCGCGTTCGCGGTGATGGAGGGTGGCGACCCCGAGATCATCGTCAATGGCGAGGGCGACCGCACCACGCCGTCGGTGGTAGCCTTCACCGATGACGAGCGCCTCGTGGGCAAACCCGCCAAAAACCAGGCGATCCAGAACCCGGACCGCACGATCAACTCGATCAAGCGCCACATGGGCGAGGACTACGAGGTCGACATCGACGGTGAGGACTACACGCCCCAGGAGGTCTCGGCGCTGATCCTCGGCAAGATCAAACGCGACGCCGAGGAGTACCTCGGCGACGAGGTCGAGAAGGCGGTCATCACCGTGCCTGCGTACTTCTCGGACAGCCAGCGCCAGGCCACGAAGGACGCCGGCGAGATCGCGGGCTTCGACGTCGAGCGGATCATCAACGAGCCGACGGCCGCCTCGATGGCCTACGGCCTCGACGACGAGTCCGACCAGACGGTGATGGTCTACGATCTTGGAGGGGGCACGTTCGACGTCTCGGTACTCGATCTGGGTGGCGGTGTCTACGAGGTCGTCGCGACCAACGGTGACAACGATCTCGGTGGCGACGACTGGGACCAGGCCATCATCGACTGGCTCGCGAAGGAGTTCGAGTCCGACCACGGCTTCGACCTCCGGGAGGACCGCCAGGCCCTCCAGCGGCTGAAGGACGCCGCGGAGGAGGCCAAGATCGAACTCTCGAACCGGAAGGAGACCACGATCAACCTCCCGTTCATCACGGCGACGGACTCGGGACCGGTTCACCTCGAAGAGAAGCTCTCGCGGGCGAAGTTCGAGTCGCTCACGTCGGACCTCATCGAGCGAACCGTCGAACCGACCCAACAGGCGCTCTCGGACGCGGGCTACGACGCCGACGACATCGACGAGGTCATCCTCGTCGGCGGCTCGACCCGGATGCCCCAGGTCCAAGAACAGGTCTCGGAGCTCGTGGACAAGGAGCCCCAGAAGAACGTCAACCCCGACGAGGCGGTCGCACTGGGCGCGGCGATCCAGGGCGGCGTGCTCTCGGGCGACGTCGACGACATCGTGTTGCTCGACGTGACGCCGCTCTCGCTGGGTATCGAGGTCAAAGGTGGCCTCTTCGAGCGCCTCATCGACAAGAACACGACCATCCCGACCGAGGAGTCGAAGATCTTCACCACCGCCGCCGCGAACCAGACCGAGGTTCAGGTCCGAGTCTTCCAGGGCGAGCGCGAGATCGCCAACGAGAACGAGCTGCTGGGTGAGTTCCGGCTTGCAGGAATTCCGCCGTCGCCCGCGGGCACCCCGCAGATCGAGGTCACGTTCAACATCGACGAGAACGGTATCGTGAACGTCGCGGCCGAGGACCAGGGCTCGGGCAACTCCGAGGACATCACGATCGAGGGCGGTGCGGGCCTCTCGGACGAGGAGATCGACCGGATGCAGGACGAGGCCGAGCAGTACGCCGAAGAGGACGAGCAGCGCCGTGAGCGCATCGAGGCGCGCAACAACGCCGAGAGCTCCGTCCAGCGCGCGAACACGCTCCTCGAGGAGAACGAAGAGCAGGTCGACGACGACCTCCGGGCCGACATCGAGGACGCCATCGGCGAGGTCGAGGAAGTGCTGGAGGACGAGGACGCTACAACCGAGGAACTCGAGGACGCGACCGAGAGCCTCTCGACCGAGCTTCAGGAGATCGGCAAGCAAATGTACCAACAGCAGGAGGCCGCCCAGCAGGCCGCGGGCGGTGCCGGCGGGATGGGCGGTGCGGGCGCGGGTCCCGGCGGCATGGGTGACATGGGTGGCGACCCCGACGCGGACGACGACGAGTACGTCGACGCCGACTTCGAGGACGTCGACGAATCGTCGGGCGACGAGGACGACGAGAACTAGATCGGCATTCGCGTTCTCGAATCCCAACTGAAGTGCCACTTTCGTTGGCGGATCAACACACCCTTAGTGCGCTGACCCCCTATTCGATGCCATGGCCACCATCCGCCAGCTCGTCATCGACGTCCTCAAACCCCACCAGCCGACGATGCTCTCGGTCGCACAGCGGGTCGCCGAGCTCGACGGCGTCGGCGGCGTGAACGCCATCCTCGTCGAGATGGACGAGGAGGTCCGGAACATCAAGTTCACCATCGAGGGCGAGGACATCGACTTCGAGGCCGTCACCGAGACCATCGAGGACACGGGCGGGCAGGTCCACTCGGTCGACCAGGTCGCCTGCGGCGAGTACATCGTCGACGAGATGCCGACCCCGCAGGACTGATGGCGGTCGGTTCGGATTCGGATGGAGGGTCGGTGCTCGATCGGGTCGGCACCGACATGGTGGGGCCGATCGCCCGGCGGTACTTCGTCTCGAACGGCTTCGACGGCGCGCTCACCGGTGTCGGGGTCACCGTCGGCGCGTATCTCTCGGGGATCGACGAGGGCCTCACGGTGGTGAGCCTCGGCCTCGCCGCCGCCGTCGGGCTCTGTACCTCCGGGGTCTGGAGCGTCTGGGAGATCGAGCGCGCGGAGATGCGCGCCGAGATCCAGGAGACCGAGGAGGCGATGCTCGCGGACCTCAGCGACACCCAGGTCGAGCGCGACAAGATGAGCAACCAGGTCGTGAACGCCGCGATGAGCGGTCTGGGACCGTTGCTCGGGCTCGTCCTCCCGCTCACGCCGTTCCTGTTCGAGGCCACGGTCCTCACGATGTTCGAGGCCACCATCGCCTCCGTCGCGGTCGCGGTCGGCGTGCTGTTCACCTTCGGGGCCTACATGGCCTCGATCTCGCGTCAGCGGTGGTACGTCGCGGGCGCGCGGATGGGGCTCGCCGGCATCGTGGTCGCGGTGATCAACGTCTTCCTTCCCGGATAAACACCCACTTTTTTACTCCTCGGGTTAGCTCGCTGCGCTCGCTAACCACTCGTCGCAAAAACCTGGACTAAAAACTGCCGCTCGTTCGGCTTCGCCTCACTCACGGTACAACGACTTTCCGCTCCGCAACCGCCCCGCAACAGCCACGAGCCACCCCAACCGACTGCGCTCCTTGCTCGCTCGTTCCACTCGCTCACTGTCGTTCGAAACGGCGAAGCCGTTTCGTGATGACGAGAGAGCGAAGCTCTCTCGAACCACGGTGCTCATCCCACGCGCGAGTCGTGCCTCCGGCACTCCCGCGCGCCACCGCAGTCACATAACTTTCCCGAGCGATCCAACCGAACTTATGGGAGAGGCCCAGCATAGTAGCGCATGGTCGATGCAGGAGTTGTCGGGTTGCTGGTCGGCCTCGCGACGTTCCTCGTTTTAGGTGGCTACTACGAACTGCGTAGTCAGCCGAACGTGCCGCTGATCGTACGTGTCTCGTTTCTGACGGGATTGACCGTGCAGCTCGTCGACAGCATCGTCATCGACGGGACGTGGGGGCTGGTCACGATATCGACGCCCGATTGGGTTGGTCTCTCGACGACTACGATGGGGGGCTCGTTTCTCGTGTTTCCCGGCTACGTCGTCTGGCGGTGGCTGCCGCGGTCGTCGGATGCGCTCGACACCGACGCGAAACGGCGACTCTATCGATCCAGATGGTATTGGCTCGGCCTCGCTGCGGTGGTGATCGTGGCTTTCGCGATCGTCTTCTGGCTGGTTCTCATGCAGGCTGGGATTCTCTGAGCGCTACTCCACCTCGTGGAGGCGCTCGCCACGGTGGAGCCGGGTCGCGATCGAGAACGTCTGCTCGGCCGAACGCCGGGTCGGGAAGTGCGCCGCCATGTAGCGCGCACACGCCAGCAACGCCAATCGTTTCTCTTCGTCGTCTTCCACGGTCTCGAACCGGCGGAAGGCGGTCTCGACGTTCTGCAGGGTGTGGAAGTTCGCGTCCTCGCGGAGCAACCCCCGGCCGAGAGTGCGTTTCAGGTCCTCGGGATCGCCGCCCGCGTCGAAGTGCTCGCTCACGAGGCTCGCCGCACGGTTGACCTTGCCTTGCTCGTCGAACGCGTCGAGCAGCTCCTCCCGGATCTCCTCGGGCGCGTGGTCGGTCTCGCCGGGCTCCGGGACCGGCGCACGCGGCGAGTTGAGGAACCGGTCGAGGTAGACGCTCATCGCGCCGTCGAAGCAGGCTCGATAGAGCTCGGTCGCGTCGGTCTTCTCGGTCGCGCGCCGGACCGCGTCGGCGTAGGTGAGGGTGTGGTGGACCGTGTTCCAGTCGCGGAACTCGTTGTTGGTCGCGAACCACGCGACGCGTCTCGTCGCGGCCCGTGCCACCGCGTCCGCGAGTTCGGTCGTCGTCGCCCCGTTCCGGACCGCGTCCGTGAGCGCGTCGATGATCGCCTCGGCGTCGTCCGCGAGCAGCGTCTCGACGAACGCCTCGGGTTCGTCCCACTCCTTCCCGTCGCCCGCCGCCACGAGGTCAGGCAGGGAATCGTTCGCGTCGGCGCACAGCCCCGCGATGTCCACTGGCTGTCGCCACGAGGAGAGCTCCTCCGAGCGGGTGGCGTCCGTGATCTGCGCCACCGTCGAGGCGAGCGCGCTATCGGCGTGCTCGTCCCATCCGAGGTGCTGGACGGTCTCGAAGGCGGTATTGATGAAATCCAGGGTGTGACCCGCGTTCATGTAGCGGTGGTCGGTGGCTCCAGCGAAGACGATCTCGGCCACGTCCTCGGGTGGGAGGCACGCGATGGCGGTGAGGAGACACCGCTCGGCCCCGTCGCTGTCGCGGACCTCACAGGTGTTCCGGAACCAGGATTTCAGCCGTTCCTTCGAGAGATCCCGGTTGTCGAAAGCGTACTGCTGGAAGCGGGGTGGTTCGCCCGCGGACTCGCTCGCGACCTCGCGCACTCCCAGGAACATCGCGCGACGCTTGTCGCGCCCGCCGACGGCGTCGTAGAGGTTCGCCATACAGCCAAGCGTCGTGAGGCCGCGGCCCCAGCCCATCGCGCGGTACTTCGTCCCGAAGTTCACCGCGGTTTCGAGCGGCGTGTAGAACCCCTCACCCTTCTCGTCTCGCGGCTCGCTTCGCTCGCCGCTCGACCGTTCCGTGGCGCTCTGCGCCACGTCGTCCAGCCCGATGACCGACTTCGCCATCACGAGCGAGAGGTTCTCCTGGAGGCCGTCGGCGAGCCGGTTGCGCCACCGCGTCGCGGGCGGCACGTCGGGTTCGGGCTCGGGATCGAGGTAGACCTCTCCATCTCGGATCTCGATGGGGAAGGTCTGGAGGTCGTCGGCGAAGAGGTCGAAGGTGTCCCCCGCCTCCAATTCGAAGCGCGCGTGGTGCCAGTGGCAGGTCAGGATCCCCTCGTCGATGGTGCCACGGGTGAGCGGGAACCCCATGTGGGGACAGCGATTGTCGACGGCGTAGACCTCGCCCTCGTGGTGGAACAGCGCGACCGGCCGCCCGCCAGCGTTCACGACCTGTTGGCCCTCGGCTTCGAGGTCGGGCAACGAGGCGACCCGCACGTACTTCGTGTTTTCGACTGCCATGGGTGCAGATCCGTGTGGAACCGACAAAACCGTTCCCTGAAATCCGTATTTGTAGGATATGCTGAACGACCACGCCGTGGCGAACGGATTCCGGAAGATCGCGATCAGGAACCGGATTGGTGGCCGCTGTGGTGCGGCCGGCGGCCGCGGGGCGGTGGCGGCGCGGTCCCTGGAGGATGAAAGGGCGAGCGCGACCGAAGGGAGCGCGAGGGCTTCGGCGGAAGCGGTGCGGGAGCGGTTTCGGTGCGGAATCGGTTAGTGGTCCCACCGCGAGCGACCGGCGGGAGCGAGCGGCCGTTTTTAGTCCAGGTTTTTGCAAGCGGGGGTGAAGCGAGCGCAGCGAGCGGAACCCCCCGCAGCAAAAAAGTGGAAACGGAGTGGAGGTTTAGTGAAATCGAACGCCGAGGTCGTGGAGGTCGTTGTTGCCGGCGAGGTTGATCAGGAGCGGCGTCAACCCCTCGACTTCGGGTGCGGCGGCGAGCGGGCCGGCGTCGAGCGCCCGGATCCCCTCGATCTCGGTCGTGAGGTCCTCGACCGTCGATTTGGCGTCGCTATCGTCACCCACCACGAGCACGTCCCAGTCGAGGTCGGCGTCGAGGTCCGCGAGCCGACCGGCGGCGAGGTTGTGGAAGGCTCCGACTACCGGAACGCCGTCAGGGGCGGCCCCCGCGGCGAGGGCGGTCACGCTGCCCGCGCTCGGCGGGTTGTAGGTCATGGCTCCGTCCTGGTTCTTCATCCCGACGGCGGGGCTCACGAGGACCGTGTCGTCGAGCCCGTCCGTTATCGACTCGATGGTGTCCGCGAGGTGGTAGGCGGGGACACAGAGCACGACCACGTCGGCGCGGTCGGCGGCCATCGCGTTGTCGAACCCGTTGACCTTGCCCTCGATATCTCTACTACGGAGTTCGTCCTCGTAGCGCTCGGCGTGTTCGCGGGCCTTCTCCGGGTCGCGGGAGCCGATAACGACCTCGTGGGGGGTGTCGCGGGTCCACCGGAGCGCGAGGCCAGTGCCGATGTCGCCGGTGCCGCCACAGAGCGCGATTCGCATACCTGTTCCTCGATCGAACGCCGAATAAACGTTGTGTGACGCCGATGTGGCACCTCGTCGGTGGCCGTGAGACGGCGCTGGTCGTGGGTCGTGGATGATGGTTCGAACCCCGACAAACCGGCGCTCGCCGGGCAGGGTGCTATGCTGGTCGGTCGCGTCGATCCGACCGAACAGCGACGTCGGCCACTCGAAACACGGGAGCGCCAATGTACACCGATCTCCTCTTTCCGACGGACGGGAGCGACAACGCGACCGACGCGATCAACGACGGGTTCGACCTCGCGACGGGGTGGAACGCGACGGTCCACCTGCTCCACGTCGCCGAACCGACCAGCACCGTGTTCTACGACAGCAGACCCTCGGCGGTCGACGAAGTGGACCTCGACCGCTACGAGGTCGCCGAGACCGCGATTGGGGTCTTCGCCGAGGCGGCCCAGGACCGCGGCCTCGACGTCGAGACGGCGGTTCGTCGTGGCGTCGCCGCCGAGGAGATCCTTCGATACGCCGACGACACCGGGATCGACCTCATCGTGATGAGCACGCGCGGCGTGACCGGCCTCGACCGGGTGTTCCTCGGCAGCGTGACCGAACGGGTTATCGGGGCCGCCGCCGTCCCGGTCTTGGTGGTGTGACCGGTCATAGCGGCGGCCAGTCGCCACGGTCGGCGACCACCCTTTCAGAACACGGCTACACGGGATCGAGCAGGTCGACCACGTCGTCGACCGAGTCGAGCACCGCGTCGGCTCCGACCTGTTCGAACGCCTCGCGCCCGGCCTCGCCCGAGAGCCCGCCAGTGAGCACGCCGACCCCCCGATACTCGCGTTCCGGGTCGGCCTCGACAGCGTTGTTCGCCGTGCGGACGTCGTCGAGCGTGTCGCCGACGAAGACGACGCGTTCCGCCCCGAAGCGCTCGGCGAGTTCGACGAGCGCCGCGGGGTCGGGCTTCCCGGGGAGCGAACTGTCCATCGTGAAGCGGTGGTTCTCGGGGAGGTCGAGACCGGCCCGCGAGAGCGCGATCTCCGCCTCGGCGGCTGGTCGGCCGGTGACGACCCCGACTTCGAAGTTCGAGGTGAGCCAGTCCAACGTATCCCCGTCGAGCAGGACCGACTCGTCGTCGATGAACCCGGTGTCGACCCCCTCCGCGAGGTCGGGATCGGGCTCGCCGCCCTCGATCTCGGCGTAGCGCTCGGGCCCGAGATAGAGGGTCTGGAAGACGTCGCGGAGGCGGCCGGGGTCCCACGCCGCGAGGACGCGTTCGCGTTCGGCGGGACCGAGCGCGTCGGCGACCACCACTTCGGCGGCGTCGAGCCCGCCGCCGGTGGCCGCGATCCGACTGGTGAACGTGCCAATGTCGTCGTCGAGCCCCTCACGGCTCGCGAGGAGGTAGAGCGCCGCGGCGTCCGTGAGCTCCCAGTCGTTGTTGAACCCGCCGGCGTTCTTGAACGCCTGCACAGCTCTGTCGTCGATCGACTCGCCGAGCACGACGTCGAGCGACTCGCGTATCGCTCGCCGGTAGGAGTCGGCGACGTCGACCACGACGCCGTCGATGTCGAGCACCACCGCGTCGGCCTTCATGCTCGCCTCCGTTCGCCGGCCGGCGTTCGGCCACCCGTCGTCACCGTGTAGAGCGTCTCGCCCGGCAGGGTCTCGGGGGTCGCGTCGATGGCGGGGAACTCGTTCCCGAGGGTCGTAAAGAGGAACGCCGCGCCGGCTTCACGGGCGACGGCGCGTGCCGGGCGGTGGAGTTCGCGCGGGAGGTTCAGGGCATATACTGCATCGGCTCCGGCGTAGATTCTGGAATCCGGTGCGGTGAGGTCGTCCCGTTCGAACGAGACGGCCGCGGGTACCGTTCGCGGGTGGATGTCAGTCGCGGTGACCCGCGCGCCGGCGTCGGCGAGCGCGCGAGCCAGGTCGGTTCGGCGACCGACGCCGACCTCGACGAGGGCGTCGAATCCCGCGAGTCGGTCGGCGAGCGCCGCGATGGTGGGGTTCACGTCGGGTCATTTATGATTGCCGCGACCTAATCCCTTCGTATGCACGTCGACATCGTGCCGGTCGGTGACGTCCCCGTCCGCATCAAGCGGGCGGCCTCGGCCGGATTGCGGTCGGTGTATGACTGCGACGTCACGCTCCACGACGCCTACGCGCTCCCCGACGACGCCTACGACGAGAACCGCGGGCAGTACCGCGCCGAATCGTTCATCGAGCTCGCGGGCCGGGTCGGCAGTGCCGAGAAGAACATCGCGCTCACAACGCAGGACCTCTTCTACCGCCGTCGCAACTACGTCTTCGGTCTCGCCTACCTCTCGGGTAACGGCAGCGTGGTCTCGACCTACCGCCTCCAGACCGCCGCCGACGGCGGGAGCCTCGACCGCTCCGAGCGTGACGTCTTCACCGACCGCGTCCGCAAGGAGGTCGTCCACGAGATCGGCCACACCCTCGGCCTCGAACACTGTAGCGACGAGCGCTGTGTCATGAACTTCTCGCCCACCGTCCGCGAGGTCGACGTCAAACGCCAACACCTCTGTCGCGACTGCAAACGGCTGGTCTAATCCGTCTCCGTCGTCGTGCTCGACGCGAACGAACCGAAATCGATAGTTTCGGGACCTGTCTGCACCACCTCGCCTTCGTACCGGCACGGCGTGGCACTCCCCGGATCGAACTCACCATCCCCCGGGTCGGCGTACATCACCGCTCGGATCGTGTGCTCGCCAGTGAGCGGCTCGTTGAGACGGATCGGTTGTCCGTCGACAGCCACACCACCATCGGGAGACCGGTACCCCTCGCTTCCGAGAACGGTATCGCCCTCGAACACGACGAGGACTACGTTCGCGTTCGTCTCGAGCGAGTACGCGACGTAGACCGTCTGCCGGGTCCAACTCGGCGGGTTGTCGAGCGCGTAGAACGAGAGATCCCTCGCGCCCTCACAGCTATGGTTCACGGTAGTCGTTTCCGGTGTCGTCTCACCGCTGGTCGATGCTTGCGTTTCGATGGATCGTGTGGTCGGCATAGGGCCGTCCGCGCGCCCGGTGACGGTCCACGGCCCGCTCGGCGTGGGTTCCGCCGTCGCCATCGTATCGGACCCGCCGCCTCCACCTGACGAATCGTCGACACAGCCTGCGAGCAGTCCGCCCGCGAGCACCCCACCGCCGGCACGAAGCACCGCCCGCCTTGTCGGGGTCATAGCGGACCCGTTCACAGAGTCGGCAAGTGCTTTGTGGCGGATCCGTCCGCTTCAGCTTCGCCGCCATCGCTGAGCTTCGACGAGCGCGGCGACCCCGCTGACCAGACCGGCGACGAGCAGCCCCGGTCCGCCGACGAGCCACATCGGGAGGCCGTACTTCGCGAGCGTCACGCCGAAGGTCGCGGCCCGCACCGTTCGACCCGTCTCGTTGAGCCGGGAGTCGAACCGCGGCTCGTCGGCGGTCGGGTGGTCGGCGCTTCCCTCGCCCGCTCCATCCGCGGGGATCCGGTCGGCGTCGTAGGGCAGTCGCCCCGTTTTCACCGCCCAGACGGTTTCGCCGTTCGCGTCGACCTCCACGATGCGGTCGTTGTACGAGTCCGCGACGAGGGTGTTTCCGTTGGCGAGGCGGTCGGCGTCGCGCGGCCAGTCGAAGCGGGCGCTCCCGCCGGCGGCCCAGACGCGATTGCCTTTCTGATCGAACTCCACGACGCGGTCGCCCTCTGAGTCGGCGACGAGGACGTGGCCGTCGGCGAGGCGGTCGGGGTTGTGCTGGGCGGCGAGCGGGCCGACGTAGCCCGCCGGTGTGTAGTGGTTCGGGCCGAGGACGGGCATCACCGACACCGACCCGTTCGGGGCGACGCGGAGTTCGACGACGGTGTCGAAGTTCCGGAGGCTGACCTGAAAGGTCCGGTTCCCGAGCCTGTCGACGTCGTTCATGTGGGTCCAGTCGCCCTCGGGGCCCATGTCCGCGGGCCGGTCGTAGGTCGCGTTGGCGTTCCACTGCCACTGGACCGAGCCGTTCCGGTCGATGGCGAACACCCGGTCGTTGCCCATGTCGGCGAGCACCCAGCGGTCCGCGCCGTCGACGGTGTAGTGGTCGACGTCGTGGAGTTCGTGTTCGTGGCGCTCGACGTCGTACCAGCCGTACCGCCAGCGCGTCTCGTTGGTCCGTGGATCGACGATCCGCACGGTGTTGTGTGCACAGCCGGAGACGTTGTCGGTCGCGTACCGCGCGGGGCACTGGCTGTCGGGCCGTTCGTCCGACCCGGCGATCTGCACTCGATGGGGGCCGAGCGCCTCGACGTCGAAGACGTTGCCGACCGCGGTGTACTCCCAGATCACTGTCCCGTTCGGCGCGACCATCATCGCGCCGCCCTCGTCCTGGTAGCCCTGGAGGCCGACGAGCGTGTTCGTCGCCGGTCGGTCCCCGTCGACGGCGAGGTGTGGGGTTGCGGCGCTCACGAAGCCGACGAGCGCGAGCGCGACCAGGAGCGCCGAACAGCCGGCGAGAAGCAGCGCGCGCCGTTTCGAGGGCTGACGAACCCGGCGTCGCACCCTCGAACGCCAGCCCATCAGGCCGTGTAGTAGTACTCGCCCTCGCGTTTCTGCTCGCGGTCGAGCTGGCTCCCGGGTTTGTTGATCCGGGGCCGACCGACGCGCTCGTCACGCCGGAAGGTCACGTCGAGGTCCGAGAGGAACCGGTTCATCCCCTCGCGCATTCCCACGGGCGGGCTCGCGTGCCCGGACTGGGCGGGCTCGCCGTCGAACACCAGCAGCCGGTCGGCGAGCAGGTCGATCATGTAGGTGTCGTGGTCGATGACGAGCGCGGTCGCGTCGTGGTTCTCGGTGTACCGTCGAATCGCGGAGATGGCCTGAACACGTTGTTCGACGTCGATGTGGGCCGAGGGCTCGTCGAGCACGTAGAGGTCGGCGTCCTCCGAGAGGCACGCCGCGATCGCGACGCGCTGGCGTTCGCCGCCCGAGAGATCGGTTAAATTCTGCTCCATCACGCGGCCGAGCTGGAGGGGCTGGGCGATCTCGGTGTTCCAGTAGGAGGTGCCGAAGTCGGTGGTGATCGAGGCGAGGTACGAGTCGACGCGCATCGGCTGGTCGAGCTGGATGTACTGCGGTTTGTAGGCCACGGAGAGTCGGGTGTCGAGTTCGCCCTCGTCGGGCGCGAGCTCGCCGGTCAAGAGTTCCGCGAAGGTGGATTTCCCGATACCGTTCGGGCCCACGACGCCGAGGACCTCGTTCTCGTAGATGGTGCCGCCTTCCACGGACAAGGAGAACTCGCCGTCGCCGTAGGACTTCGCGAGGTCGGGATACTCGACGAGGGTGTCACCTCCCTTCGTGCTCCGCGGGGCGTGCTCCTCGAACTCGATGGCGTTCGGGCGAATTCTCATGTTTTCGTTGTCGAGATACCCCGAGAGGTACTCGTTGATGCCGTTCTTCACCGACTTCGGGTCGGTGATCACGCCGTAGGCCCCGGGCTCGCCGTAGGCCACGTGGAGGGAGTCGGCGAGGAGATCGAGGATCGCGAGGTCGTGTTCGACCACCAGCATCGAGCGGTCGTCGCCGACGAGTTCGCCGATGAGCCGCGCCGCGGTCATCCGCTGACCGATGTCGAGGTAGGGCGTGATCTCGTCGAGGAAGTAGAAGTCGGCCTCGCGAGCGAGCGTCGCGGCGAGCGCAACGCGCTGGAGTTCGCCCCCGGAGATCGAGTCGATCGGCTGGTCCATCACCGGGCCGATCGAGAGCCGCTCGACGAGTTCGTCGAGCACGCCACGCTCGTCGGTGTTCTCGAGGAGTTCTCTCGTATTGCCGTCGAAGCGGTTGGGGATCCGGTCGACGTACTGCGGTTTTCGGGCCACCGTCACGGCGTCGTCTTGGAGGGCTTCGAGGTAGCTCTGGATCTCCGTGCCGCGGTACTCGTCCATCACCGCGTCCCAGCCCGCGGGGTCGCCCCACTCGCCGAGATTCGGGGCGATCTCGCCGGCGAGGATCCGGACGGCGGTGGTCTTCCCGATGCCGTTCGGCCCCAGAATTCCGGTGACGCGGCCCTCACTGGGTGCGGGCAGCCCGTAGAGCGCGAAGGAGTTCTCGCCGTAGCGGTGGACGGGTGAATCGTCGAGCTCCTGGGGGAGGTTGATGATCTCGATGGCGTCGAACGGGCACTTCTCGACGCAGATCCCGCAGGTCTCGCCGAGACAGATGTCCTCGGAGATCGAGATCTGCTTCGGGCCGCCGTCGTAGCCACCTTCGGATTCGTCCTCGCCGTAGCGCTCCTCGCGGGTGACGATACACTCAGAACCCGTGCGGTTCGGCGGGCAGAAGTTGGCGCACTCGTAGTTACAGCGGTCGGGCTGACATCTGTCGAGGTCGACGACCGCGATCGAATCGTCCGCCATTAGACGGCGGTACCGGCGGTCAGCAGGATCGTCCAGGTCACGAACCAGAAGGCGAAGGTCATGAACGCAACGTAGAGGTTGTCCTTCAGCCCGAACTCCTCGACGTCGATGCCCAGCAGCCGGAGGGCCGGCAGCTGGACCAGGATGGCGGCCGCGAGCGGATAGAGCCCGACGGTGGCCTGGGCGGCGTCGCCAGCCAGCGCCGAGGAGACCAGCGCGGCGGCGATGCCCGACAGCGAGGTGAGCGCCACCACCGTGAGGCTCCGCATGTGGTCGTCGGGCCGTCCATTGACCGTCTCGGTCGACATACCCCGACTCGGCCACGCGCGCTCAAAAGCCGTTCGCTCTCGTCGGCCACGGCCCGGATCGAGGGGCTCGGCGCGACTCTGGCGACCGAACCGACCGCTGCCGAGAAACGATCGGACCGGATGCCTCCGTGTTTCGTGGGAACGTTAGAACAGCGTGATGGGGAGACCGAGATATCCTACCTCTACTACTCGACCCAGAGAGCCGTGTATCACATCACGCGCTCTCTTCTTCCTCGATATACGACTCGAGTTCTCCGACTACTTCCTCAACCACGTCCACTCCGAGCCGTCCCTGAACGTTTCTCGTTTGGTCGTGCTTGATCGTTCCGACCGTCCACGGTGAGATGTAACTCGTCTGTGGCGATCCCCCGTATACCCAGTCACTCGCTGTGAGCCGACGATTCCCCGGATGGGATTTCGTCGTCAGAATCATCGCTATATATTCGGAGTCGGCGTACGGGAGCGAGTCGTTGCTGATGAGTACCCATGGGCGGGGATTCGACCCGCTTCGATACGGGTCGACCGCCCATATCACATCCCCACGCTGGTACGTCATTTGTCCTCACTGTGTTCGTCGTAGGGGTTTTCCGCGTGTTCTAGCCACTCCCCCATATCCTCGTCCGGAAATCGTTCGTCGGCGGTTGCGAACGTCTGTGCCATCGCTGCATACGATGCCAGTCGGTCGTCTTCCCCGATCGTCCAATACTTCCCCTTGTGCCTCACGAGTCCGCGCTCTTCGAGCCGCGACAGCACCGGCCCGACACTTCCTGCTTTCACCTCGGTCCCCTCGATGATCTCGTTTTGCCGAAACGCCGCGTCGGGGTGTTCGGAGAGGAACGTGAGGACGATCTGGGCGTTCGACCCTTCTGTGAGGTCGAGCGCCTTCTCGGGGAGTTGGTCGAAGTCGTCAGCGGCGATCGGCATGGTCGTGTACTACAACGTATTCGAGGATATTAAAACCCATTTTACTGCATTACAGCAGACCAGCTATGGAATCATACGAATCCGCGCTATGAACTCACGGAGCACTAATCGACGAGTAAGAGCATTTCTGGAAATAGAAAAATCCGTGTCGCCCTGTTGGTAGAAAATGGGCTGCCCACGGGGTAAGATAGTGCCTTCTAGCTCTCAGGCTGACCCTGTAAGCAGGAGGGTGGCTACCGACAGGGGTGATTTCAGGTCGGATGCTGTCGGCTGCGACTATTGAAGCGGCTTAGAAGCCGAAGAGCGGGTACTGTGGTGAGAACAGCCGTATTTCCAACGACAAAGCTCGCTACGGGGACTATTGGGGGTGCGAACGTCCAGATAGCACCCAAGATAGTGAGTACGGCTACGCCGATGGCGATGATCCGTCCGCCAATTCCTATTCCTGTGAACCACTTATCGACCCTGTGTCCTACCGAGGTCTGCGAACCGACGTGGGCGAACAGCATTCCTACTATCCCAACACCGAACCATACCAAAGAGACAGCTCGATTTTCAGCGAGTTGTAGGGCCGGCCCGGTTATAATGAGGAGCCCTAAAGCGATTTCGTAGAACAAACGTTTGTTACTTGCTTCGGAAGCGGGCGCGCTCCAGTCGACCATAATTCACCTACAATACCCTCCCCATATATGAAACAGGACGAACCCACTGCCGTATGAACGACGTGCTCCAGCGGTCGCTGACCGCATCTACATCACTGTGGGAGCCTCACGGCCCCCTTGGAGGGTCAGCGGGATAAGTATGAGCACGAAGACCGTGGAAGCTGCTCCTCACGCAAGTGCACGGGGTTGTACGAACCCGGAACGCCGCCCCTTCATTTTGCACACAGGATCGACAAGACCGTGTCCGAGATTTCCCGCTCGGATCCAGTAATTCACGCCGACCGGAGCTGTGACCGAGTGACCACCAGCGTTCTTTGTGTGCTCTTCTGAGCGAGCCACCCACTCAGAGACGCTTTCCGGCCCGTGTGCAAAGTTGGGTACGTTATCCTGCAGCAATAGTGTACATCCCAAGTACGGCCGACGATCCTCCAATCACTCCAGCAGGAATTTGGAACCCATCGATCCACAACATCGCTCCGAGGAAGTACCCGAACAACACTGTGAACGTTGCGGACCACTGCCATGACCACCAGTCTTCGTCCGTGCTCGCGGTTGCTTCCATAAGTCGTATTGTGTAGCTACAGTACTTATAATAGGATGTCAATGATCCCACGCTGCTGTATAGCGTGATCTCCGGTGGTTCTCGCTGGGTCGGTTCGATTCTCGGCGTTGTGCTGTTGCTGGAACGGTTCGTCGTGTCGGCCTTCTCGACTCTCAGTAGTCCGGTGGTCTGCTACTCCCTGGTTCACACTCCGTTAGTCACGGCCCGGATCGACGGGCTCGGCACGCGTGGACCACGGTTTTATACACGTTGCGCTCGTGGCCACGATCCATGAGTGAAGCCGATGCGGAGGGGCTCGTGGACCTCCCGCCGAGCGCGAAGCTGGTGTTCAAGGTCCTCGAGTACAACGGCACCCTGACCCAGAAGGGGATCGTCGAGGAGTCGATGCTGTCGGCGCGCACCGTTCGGTACGCGCTCGAACGCCTCGAAAACGTCGGGGCGATCGACGAGGACGTCTACTTCGCCGACGCCCGCCAGAACCTCTACGAGATCGCACCCGACACCCTGCCGGAGGCCGACACCGCCGTCTGCGACGACTGAACTTCTGTCGGAGAAACCGCCCGAACCAGACCGAACCCGGTCCGTCTACCGCCTGTTCTCGATGTCGACGGTGCCCGAGAGGTCGACCTGTGGGTAGGGGATGTCGATCCCCGCGGCGTCGAAGCGGTCCTTGACGTTGGTGACGTACTCCCCGCGGGTCTTGAGGAAGTCCGCCCGGTTCGGGTCGGCGATCCAAAAGCGCGAGACCAGACCGACGTAGGAGTCGGCGAGCGGGTTCTCGCTCATCCGCACCGTGGGTGCCGGGTCGCTGAGGATGTCGGGGTGGCGTTCGGCCTCGTCGAGGATGATGTCCGTGGCCTGTTCGATGTCGTCCTCGTAGCCGATCCCGAAGGTGAAGCTGATCCGGAGTTCGTCCTTCGCGACCGGGTTCTTGATCACGTCGCCCGTGAGCACCGCGTTCGGCACGGTGAGGAGTTCGTTGTCGAAGGTTCGCACTCGTGTCACCCGGAAGGAGATGTCCTCGACCACGCCGGAGTAGCCGTCGCTCGGGCCGCCCCACTCGATCCAGTCGCCGATCCGGAAGGGGCGGTCGGTGTAGATGAACACCCCGGCGACGAAGTTCGAGAGGGTGTCCTGGAGCGCCAGCCCGATCGCGAGGGTCGCGGCGGCCGCGATGGCGGCGATCGAGGTGAAGAAGCCGGTGAGTCGTCCGGCCTTGAACGCGACCGCGAGCGCGACGAACCCGATGAGGATACGAAAGAGGCGCTTGAGCGGGCGTTGCTCGTGGGCGTCGAGGCCCTGGCGACCGAGCGCACGGCTGAACAGCGGGACCGCGACGGCCCGTCCGACCAGGTAGACCGCGACCAGCGCGACCACGAACGAGATCGCCGCCCCGAGCGGTTTCGCGTACGTCCCGGCCACGCCGAACTCCCGGAGGGTCCGCCCGACCACGCCGATCCCCTCGATGTTGACCTCGGGCACTGTACTGTTGTTGCCGGTCGCTGTTCCCGCCTGGAGCACGCCGAACTGGACACCGGCCATCAGTGGTAGGTGGCGGTGTTGCCGCGCGTCTCGATCACCTCGGCACCCACCCGATCGGCGAGTTCCGCCGTGAGTTCCTCGGTGGTCGTCCCGCCGCGCGCCGACCGCAGGAACTTCACCTTCACGAGGTCGCGCTCCTTCAACTGACTGTCGAGTTCGTCGGCGACGCTCTCGATCCCGGCCTTCCCGACCCGGAGGGTGGCGTCGACGCCGTGGGCGCGTTCCCTGCGCGTCTGCTCGTCGCTCGTCATGTCCCGCTGTCGTCGCTCCGCGGGGGTAAGCCTATTCATACGGGTAGCGCGCCTGGGAGCCACAGTCACACGTGATCACGACGTGCCCGCTTCGGGTTCGGACCCGGCAGTTCCGACCGGGCAGGAGATATCGATCGCAGGCGTCGCAGGTGAAGCGTTTGAGTTCTCGTGGAAGCGACAGTCGGTTTCGCTCGCCGATCCGGCGCGCCCGCCGGACGTACTCGCGCGCCCGGTCGTCGTGGCCCTCGCTGGTCGCCTTGTGGGCGAGGTCGGCGAGCCGGTCGATGCGTTCCTCGGCGAGCGTCATCGGATCGTGGCTGGGCGGGCGGCGTACTTGTCGGCTTCGCGTTCCGGTGGAGTTATTCGGCCCGCCGGCGCGCTCTCGCTGTGCGCGCGCTCAACTACCTCGAACTCGAAGGCCCGCTCCAGCGCAGCGGCTGGGGCACCGCCGCCGCCCAGCAACGCAAGGCGCTCGCGACGACGGAGATCGAGGTGCTCACGTCGCCACTGCGCGGCGGCGACCTCGAAGGGGCCGCGACGTCGCTTCTCACCGGCGAGGGCCTCGTCGCCGACTACGACCTCGCCCACTGCAACGCGCCGGGACCGGCGAGCCTCGCCGTGGCCCGTCACGCGAAACGCAACGATATTCCCCTGGTGCTCCACGCTCACATGACCGCCGAGGACTTCGGGGAGTCGTTTCGGTTCTCCTCGGAGATAGCCCCCTTCCTGAAACGGTATCTCCGGTGGTTCTACTCACAGGCCGACCTCGTGCTCTGTCCCAGCGACTATACAAAACGAATTCTCGACGACTATCCGGTCGAGGCCCCCATCCGAACGATCACGAACGGGGTCGACCGCGACTCGCTCGCGGGCCACGAAGACCTCCGTGCGGAGTACCGCGAGCGCTTCGAGTTGGGGGGAATGGTGGTGTTCGCGCTCGGCAACGTCTTCGAGCGCAAGGGGCTCACCGACTTCTGTCGGCTCGCCGAGGCCACGGAGTACGACTTCGTCTGGTTCGGCCCCTACGACACGGGTCCACAGGCCTCGGAGACGGTCCGGCGCTGGACCCAGCACCCGCCCGAGAACGTCCGATTCACGGGCTGGATCGAGGACAAACGCGGCGCGTTCGGCGCAGGCGACGTCTACCTCTTTCCCACCAAGAACGAGAACCAGGGCATCGCGGTGCTCGAAGCGATGGCCTGCGGGAAGGCGGTCGTGCTGCGGGACATCCCGGTGTTCGAGGAGTTCTTCACCCACGGCGAGGACTGCCTGAAGTGCGAGGATCGGGAGGAGTTCCGGGCGGCGCTCGACCGGTTGGCCGAGAACCCGGACCTCCGAGCACGACTCGGCGAGGGGGCGCGCGCGACCGCCGCCGAGCACAGTCTCGAACGGGTCGGGCGGGAGCTCTCGAGGGTCTACCGGGAAGTCACAACGGCTTAGTTCGCGCTCCCAGAACCGACGGGAAATGCCGCCCCACGTCGCCGCCTTCACCGACACGTATCTCCCGACGGTGAACGGCGTCACCTACACCATCCGGGTGTGGCGCGACCGTTGGCGGGCACGGGGCGGCCGGATGGACGTGGTCTATCCCGCGGCCGACGGCTACGACCCGGACCCCGACGAACACCCCGTTCGAAGCCTGCCGTTCCCGTTCTACGAGGACTTCCGCGTCGGCGCGCCGTCGGTTCCCGATGGGGTCGAAACGGCCGACGTCGTCCACGCCCACACCCCGTTCGGGGTCGGGCTCGGTGGGCTCCGGCTGGTTCGACGGATCGACGCGCCGTTGGTGGCCTCCTATCACACCCCGGCGGCGGAGTACGCGGGCTACCTCGCGGAGGGCTGGCTGATGGACGCCGTCGCGCGCGCCGGCAACGCCTACGAACGGTGGTTCCTCGGCCACGCTGACCACGTCGTCGTCCCGAGCGAGGTCGCGCGGGCGGAACTCGAGTCGCGCGGCATCGGACCGCTCTCGGTGGTCTCGAACGGCGTCGACATCGAACGGTTCGCGCCGACGACGACGGACTTCCGCGCCCGGCACGACCTCCCCGAGGACCGCCCGCTGATCGGTTACACCGGCCGCCACGGTTTCGAGAAGAACCTCTCGGACCTCCTCGCGGCCGCGGCGGGGACCGACGCGACGGTCGTGCTCGGTGGCGACGGCCCGGCGCGAAAGACCCTCGAAACCGAGGCGGCGGAGCTCGACGCCGACATCCGATTCCTCGGGTTCCTCGAACGCGAGGAGCTCCCCGAATTCTACAACGCGCTCGACGTCTTCGGGTTCCCGAGCCCGGTCGAGACACAGGGACTCGTCGCGCTCGAAGCCATGGCGTGTGGCACCCCCGTCGTGGGGGTCGACGCCGGCGCGCTCACCGAGACCATCGACGAAGGGGAGACGGGCTATCACTACCGACCGGGCGACATCGCGGGCTTTCGCGACACGCTCGGGCGGGCGCTCGCCGACCGCGACCGGCTCGCCGAGACCTGCCGTTCGCGCCGCGAGGGGATGGGGGTCGACCACGCGGTCGACGCGCTCACGGACGTCTACGACACCGTGGGCGTCGAGTAGCGGCGTTCAACCACGACGAGTGGGTGGAACGACCAACCGTCGTCGGAACCCGAAGGCTCTGAAAGCTACAGTCCCTCCGGTCGATATGGCACCCACCAACCGCCAGTTCGTGCTGGGAAAGCGACCCGAGGGCACCCCCGACCGCGACACCTTCGAACTCGAAGCAGTCGAAGTACCGGAGCCCGAGTACGGCGAGGTGTTGATCCGGACGCTCTACCTCTCGGTCGATCCCTACATGCGCGGCCGGATGGACGAGGCGGAGTCCTACGCCGAGTCGTGGCAGGTCGGCGAGCCGATGGAGGGCGCGGTCGTCGCCGAGGTCGTCGAGTCCGAGCACGATTCGTGGGACGAGGGCGCGTTCGTCACCGGCGACCTCACCTGGAGCGAGTACGCCACCGCCCACGGCGACCGGCTCTCGCCCGTGGAGCCCGGCAAGAACCTCGGGCTCGAAGCCCATCTCGGCGTGCTCGGGATGCCCGGCAGAACGGCGTATTTCGGGACGCGCGACGTGCTCGACCCCTATCCGGGCGATACGGTGGTCGTCTCGGGCGCGGCGGGTGCGGTGGGGTCGACGGTGGGCCAGATCGCGAAACTCGCCGGAACGCGCGTTATCGGCTTCGCCGGCTCCGAGGAGAAGGTCCGATATCTCGAGGACGACCTCGGATTCGACGTCGGGATCGACTACACGGAGACCGACGACTACCGCGCCGCGCTCGACGAGGCCGCACCGGACGGCGTGGACAGATACTTCGACAACGTCGGCGGCCCGATCTCGGATGCGGTGTTCACGAGGCTCAACGTCGACGCGAAGGTCGCAGTCTGCGGGCAGATAGACACCTACAACGCGACCGAAGCCCCGACCGGGCCCCGAAAGCTCCCGATGGTCATCGCGCCGCGCGCCACAGTACAGGGCTTCCTGGTGTTCGACTACCAGAGCCGCTTCCCCCAGGCCACCGAGCACCTCCGCGAGTGGGTGGCAGCCGGCGACCTCGACCACCGCGAGACCGTCGTCGAGGGGTTCGAGAACGCGCCCGACGCCTTCCTCGGGCTCTTCTCGGGCGACAACATCGGCAAACAGGTCGTGAAGGTCGCGGAGCCGGAGTCGTGAAGCGGATCGACACCCGCGAGATGGGCGAGTTCTTCGACGTGGTGGGCGAGACCGAGCGCTCCCAGGCCGCGACGATGGCCCTCGACCCCGGCCAGTCGACCGGCGGCCCCGAGAACCGCCACCCGGACAGCGACCAGTGGTGCTACGTCGTCTCGGGCGCGGGCTCGGCGGTGGTCGACGGCGAATCCACCGCCCTCGAAGCGGGCTCCCTCGTCTGCATCGAGGCGGGCGAGACCCACGAGATAACCGGCGAGGGCGACGAGCCCCTCCGGACGGTCAACGTCTACGCGCCGCCGACGTACTAACTCGTCAAAGGTCGCCGTCAGTCCGACTGCTTTCGCCGTTTTCGGCGCTCTCGGCCCGCCCTCGGTGTTCGAACAGCTTCACCGATATCGGAGGATCCGGCCGGCACCAAACTTTATTATCGTTCCTTATGAATGGGTCTGAGTGATGACCGCACACCGGACCGACCGTCGGATCGGGGAGCCGGCCCCTGGCTATCGTCGTCGACCGCCCGACCCGCCGACATCGAACGGGGCGCGTCGATGAACGGTCTCGCCGGGGTTCTGGTCGCGGTGTTGCCGCTGGTGGCCATCGCGGTGTTGATGGTCGGTCTCTTTTGGCCGGCGACGCGCGCGATGCCGGTGGCGTGGCTGGTCGCCGTCGCCGCCGGGGCCGTCGGCTGGGGGATGAGTCCCCGCTGGATCGCGGCGGCGACCATCAACGGCTTCATCACCGCCACCCAGATCCTCTGGATCGTCTTCGGCGCGATCCTGCTGTTGTACACCCTGAAGCAGACGGGGGCGTTCGACGCCATCAGCGGGGGGTTCGCCGCGGTCAGCGACGACCGCCGCGTCCAGGTGGTCCTGCTCGTCTTCCTGATGGGGTCGTTCATCGAGGGCGCGGCGGGCTTCGGCACGCCGGCGGCGGTCGTCGGACCGCTCCTCGTTGGACTGGGTTTCCCGCCGCTCGCCGCGGTCGTGGTGGCGCTCACGGGGAACCTGATGGCGATCACCTTCGGCGCGGTCGGCACGCCGCTGATCATCGGGCTCGAGGACACCTTCGCGTCGAGCGAGGCGATCCGGTCGACGGTCACGGCGGAGACGCCGTACACCATCGCGAGCTGGGTCGCCGAGATCGGGGCGTGGGCGGCGACCTACCACGTCATCGTGGGTATCGCGGTGCCGTTCATCGGGGTCGCGATGATGACGCGCTTCTTCGGCGAGGAGCGCTCCGTCCGCCCGGCGCTCGAAGTGTTGCCCCTCTGTCTGTTCTCGTGGGCCTCGTTCGCGGTGCCGTACTGGCTCACCGCGATGTTCCTCGGCCCGGTCTTCCCCGGCCTCGTCGGCGCGATGGTCGGCCTCGCGCTCACAGTGGGCGTGCTTAGGCTCGGCTACCTCCACCCCGACGAGGAGTGGGACTTCGGCGACCGCTCGGCGTGGCCCGACCACTGGGTCGGCGACATCGAGCCCGGCGAGTCCTCGACCCGGAGCGGGGCCATCGCGGCCGACGGCGGCACCGCCCAGGCGATGCCGCTCTGGAAGGCGTGGGCCCCCTACGCGCTGCTCGTGGTCCTCCTCGTCGTCACCCGAACGGTCGACCCCATCTCCACGTTCCTCCAGGCCAACGGCGTCCTCGTCTGGTCGGACATCCTCGGGACCGGCCTCACGAACGACCTCGCGGTGCTCTACCTCCCCGGCGCGGCGTTCGTCTTCGTCTCGTTGCTCACCATCGGCTTCCACCGGATGAGCGGCGACGAGGTCCGGGGCGCGTGGCGCGAGACGGGTGAGAAGATCGCACCGCCGGTGGTCGCGCTGTTGTTCGCGGTCGCCACGGTCCAAGTGATGCTCCAGTCGGGAGCGGCGACGGGCTCGGACAGCATGCTGATCGTGCTCTCGCAGGCCACCGCCGACCTCGCCGGCGGGATCTACCCGTTCTTCGCACCGCTCGTCGGCGCGTTCGGGGCCTTCCTCGCGGGGTCGAACACCGTGAGCGACATCCTGTTCGGCACCTTCCAGTACGGTGTCGCGACCGACATCGGGACGCCGCGAACCATCATGCTGGGTGCGCAGGCGGTCGGCGGGGCGATCGGCAACCTGATCGCGGTCCACAACGTGGTCGCCGCGCTCGCGGTCGTCGGCCTCGTCGGCGAGGAGGGCCGGGTCATCCGGCTCGAACTCATCCCGCTCGCGTACTACGCGACCTTCGCTGGCCTCCTCTCCCTGCTGTTCAGCTACGTTCTCTTCCCCGGAACCTTCTGAGCCCCGTCCACTGCCTTCGTTTCGTCTCGAACCCGACCACGACCCCAGGGGTCGGATAGCCGACGCGAGTTTATGCCTCCACGGTGAACGTGTGGTACCGTGACAACCGAGTTCGCCGCGCTTCCGCACGACGACCCCGCCGAGCACGATGCGAGCTACGACTATCAGGGCAACGAGGTCGAACGGCCCGACCTCCTCGCGGCGCTCGACTCCCGAACGGCGGGCGACGTTCGCTTCGACACCTACTCACGACAGCTCTACGCAACCGACGCGAGCGCCTACGAGATGACCCCGGTCGGGGTGGTCTTCCCGGAGTCGACCGCCGACGTTTCGGCGGTGATGACCTACTGCGCCGCGGAGGGGATCCCGGTGCTCCCGCGCGGCGGCGGGACGAGCCTCGCGGGCCAGGCGGTCAACGAGGCGGTCGTGCTGGACTTCACGCGACACATGGACGGGATGGTCGACATCGACCCCGACGGCCACACCGCCCGCGCCCAGTCGGGCAGCTACCTCGGCGACATCAACGAGGCGCTCGCGGAGTGGGACCTGAAGTTCGCGCCCGACCCCGCGTGGGGCGACAAGAGTTCGCTCGGCGGCGCGATCGGGAACAACTCGACTGGATCGCACTCGCTGAAGTACGGCAAGACCGACGCCTACATCGAATCCTGCGAGGTCGTGCTCGCCGACGGCAGCGTGACGGAGTTCGGTGAGCTCCCTCTCGACGAGCTTCGTGACCGCGCCGACCCGGAGGGGGACCTCGAAGCCCGGATCCACGCCGCCGTCGCCCGGGTCGTCGACGAGGAGAGCGAGGAAATCGAGGAGACCTATCCCGACCTCAAACGGAACGTCTCGGGCTACGACCTCGACATGCTGGTCGCCGACGCGAAGTCGGGTTCGGTGAACCTCGCGCGATTGCTGGCGGGGAGCGAAGGTACCCTCGGGATCGTCACCGAGGCCACCGTCGCGCTCGAACCCGTCCCCGAGACGAAGGCCGTGGCGCTGTTGACCTACGACTCGCTCGTCGACGCGATGGAGGACGTGGTGGCGATCCTCGACCACGATCCGGCCGCGGTCGAGGTGATGGACTCCGTCCTGCTGGACCTCGCGCGCGACACCAGCGAGTTCGCGGACGTGGTGGGGATGCTTCCTGATGGTACTGATTCGGTGCTGCTGGTCGAGTTCTACGCCGACTCCGACGACGACGGACGACGCAAGACCGCGGACCTCATCGCCGACCGGGTGGGTGGCGAGACCGAGGTCGAGCCGAGCGAGGGCGCGACCGAGACGACGGGAAAAGCACGCTACGCGAACGCGGCGATGGAGGCCCACGACGCCGAGACGCGCGCCCAGTTCTGGAAGATGCGGAAGTCCGGGCTCCCGATCCTCCTCTCGCGAACCACCGACGCGAAACACATCTCGTTCATCGAGGACTGCGCGGTGCCCGCCGAACACCTCCCGGAGTACGTCTCGGGCTTTCAGGAGATCCTCGACGAACAGGACACCTTCGCGAGCTTCTACGCCCACGCGGGGCCCGGCGTGCTCCACATTCGGCCGCTCGTCGACACGAAGACCGTCGAGGGGCTTCGCCAGATGGAGGCCATCGCCGAGGGCGCGACCGACCTCGTGGTCGAGTACGGCGGGTCGGTCTCGGGCGAACACGGTGACGGCCGCGCGCGGACCCAGTGGAACGAGAAGCTGTACGGCGAGCACCTCTGGGGCGTCTTCCGCGACCTGAAGACCGCCTTCGACCCCGATTGGCTGTTGAACCCCGGCCAGGTCTGTGGGCTGCCGCCCGCGGAGGGGTCGGACGGTGCGGATGGGGACAGCGAACTCCCGGACCTCACCGAGAACCTCCGGTTCGACCCCGACTACGAGTTCGAGGCGGGCTTCGAGACCGAACTCCGGTGGGAGAACGAGAACGGCTTCCAGGGGATGGCCGAACTCTGTCACGGCTGCGGGGGCTGTCGGGGCCACCAGTCGACGACCGGCGGGGTGATGTGTCCGACCTATCGCGCCTCCGAGGAGGAGGTCACCTCGACGCGCGGCCGGGCGAACCTGCTCCGGCAGGCGATGAGCGGCGACCTCGACGACGAGGCCGTCGACGTCGAGTTCATGCACGAGGTGATGGACCTCTGTATCGGCTGTAAGGGCTGTGCGAACGACTGCCCGAGCGAGGTCGACATGGCGAAGCTGAAGACCGAGGTCACGAACGCCTACCACGAGCGCCACGGCGCGAGCCTCAGGGACCACCTCTTCGCCAACATCGACTCGCTCTCGGAACTCGGGAGCGCCCTCGCGCCGCTCTCGAACTGGGGCACGAAGCTCCCCGGCGCGCGGAGCCTGCTCGAACAGACGGTCGGGATCGCGACGGACCGGACGCTCCCCACCTTCCACGGCGAGAGCTTCGAGGACTGGTTCGAGAAACGAGGTGGCGCGCAGGTCCCGGCGGCCGAGGCCGACCGTCGGGTCCTGCTGTTTCCCGACACCTACACCAACTACAACCACCCCGAGGCCGGGAAGGCCGCCGTGCGAGTGCTCGAAGCCGCCGGGGTTCACGTTCGACTCCCGTTGGGAGTGACCGACAGCGGCCGCCCCGCCTTCTCGAAGGGGTTCATCGGGCAGGCACGTGCGGCCGCCGAACAGAACGTGTCGGCGCTCGCGCCGCTGGTCCGGCGGGACTGGGACGTCATCGTCGTCGAGCCCTCGGATGCCGTGATGTTCCAGTACGACTACCCCGATCTGCTTCCGGCCGACGACCGAAGCGTCCCCTCGGGGACCGTGCCGGCGGGCGAGGGTGGCGACCAAGCGATCGCGGACGGGGGTGAGCGAACCGACGAACGGCGAAGCCGGAAGCGAAGCGAGTCCGACCGTGGGATCGCCGATGTCGAACTCGTGGCCGGGAATTCGTACGGGGTGCTCGAATACCTCGACCGCTTCCGGCTCGACGAGGCGATCGACTTCGGCGAGCCCACGGAGTCGCTGGTCTACCACGGTCACTGTCACCAGAAGGCCACCAAGAAGGGCCACCACGCGGTCGGGGTGCTCCGGCGGGCGGGCTACACCGTGGACGCGCTGGACTCGGGCTGCTGTGGGATGGCCGGCTCGTTCGGCTACGAGGCCGAACACCTCTCGATGAGCCGGGCGATCGCGGGCGTGCTCTACGACCAGGTCGAGGATAGCGACGCCGAGCGGGTGGTCGCGCCGGGGGCCTCCTGCAGAAGCCAGCTCGGCGAGCACGAGGGCGAGGAACCACCACACCCGGTCGAGAGCCTCGCCGACGCGCTCGCCGAGTAGCGGAATCCCGGCACTGGCTGGCCTCCGGGTCCGCGATAGAGCCGACGTCGGAACGAAGTTCGTTCTATCGAAGACACATCTCGGATAAAGGTACTGCCTCTGTGAGTCCCGGTAATATAATCAATGTTAGGAATGTTGTTATCTATCGTCATAGAACTTAACCGCTTCAACCACGGAGCGTGGCCATGGCCGTCGAAGACGAATACTACGACCCAGCGGGTTTCGAGACCTCGGTCGACGCGCTCGGCCACGACCACACCGACGTCGCGGAATACCGCGCCCTCGCCGACGACCTCCGCGAGACCGTCCGCGGCGAGGTCGATTTCGACGAGTACGCGCAGGTGCTCTACGCGACCGACGGCAGCATCTACCAGGCCCGGCCCGCGGGCGTGGTCTGCCCGCACGACATCGAGGACGTCCGGGCGGCGGTGCGGGTCGCCGCCGACCACGACACCCCCGTGATCCCGCGCGGCGCGGGGTCGTCGCTCGCGGGCCAGGCCGTCGGGCCGGGCTGTGTCGTGCTCGACATGACCCGCCACATGGACTCGATCCTCGATGCGGACCCCGACGGCCAGACCGCGACCGTCGAACCCGGCGTCGTCCAGGACCACCTCGACGACCACCTCGCGGAGTGGGACCTGAAGTTCGCGCCCGACCCCGCCTCCTCGAACCGCGCGACGATCGGGGGCGGCATCGGCAACAACAGTACGGGAGCTCACTCGGTGCGCTACGGGATCACCGACGCCTACACCGAGGAGCTCCGGGTGGTGCTCGCCGACGGGTCGCTGACCCACACCCGCGAGATCGTGCTCGACAGTCCCGAGTGGGAGTCAGTGACGAGCGGGGACGACCGCGAGGCCGAACTCTATCGCGAAGTCAGAAGCCTGGTCGAGGAGAACGCCGACGAGATCGAAGCGAAGTACCCCACCCTCAAGCGCTCGGTCTCGGGGTACAACCTCCAGAAGGTGATCTACGAGAACGACATCGGCGAGGAGGTCATCAACCTCTCGAAGCTGTTCGTCGGGGCGGAGGGGACGCTGGGCGTCATCGTCGAGGCCACCCTGGCGCTCGTGAGCAAACCCGAGACCACTGCGCTCGCGCTCTACTGCTTCGACGACCTCGTGGACGCGATGGAGGCGGTGCCCGAGGCGCTCGACTTCGACGTCAGCGCGGTCGAGTTGATGGACGACGAGGTGTTCCGGCTCGCGAGCGAGTCGACGGAGTTCGCCGAGTACGCCGAACCGATCCCCGAGGGGACCGCGGCAGCGCTGATGCTGGAGTTCGACTCCGAACTCTGTGACGAGTTCGAGGACGCCATCGCGGCGACCAACGACTTCTTCGTCGAGAACGGTGCGGCGTTCGACGTTCTCGAAGCCTACCTGCCGGACGAGCAGGCCGACATCTGGAAGCTCAGGAAGGCCGCCATTCCCCTCCTGATGAGCCTCGAAGGCGACCCGAAACCCTACCCGTTCATCGAGGACGCGACGGTTCCTCCTGAAGAGCTCGCGGTCTACGTCCAGGAGTTCGAGGCGGTCCTCGACGACCACGACACGTCGGCGGCGTACTTCGCCCACGCCGGGTCGGGCACGCTTCACATCCGCCCCATCCTGAACCTGAAGGAGGGCGAGGGCATCGAGGCGATGCACTCGATCTCGGAGGACGTCACGTCCCTCGTGCTGAAGCACAACGGTGCGTTCTCGGGCGAGCACGGCGACGGCCTCGCACGCACCGAGTTCAACCCGAAGATGTACGGCGACCAGCTGTGGAGCGCGTTCCAGGACCTCAAACTCGCTGCCGACCCCGACCGGCGGATGAACCCCGGAAAAGTGGTTTACTGGGACGACGACCCGGCTGACATGCGCGAGCACCTCCGGTACGGGGCCGACTACGCCTCGCTCGAACCCCGGACGGAGATGGACTTCGGCGAGGACGGCTTCTCGCACGTAGTCGAACTCTGCAACGGCTGCGGGACCTGCCGACAGACCGACTCGGACACGATGTGCCCGACCTATCGCGCCTCGAAGGAGGAGATCCAGGCCACCCGTGGCCGGGCGAACATGCTCCGGGCGGCCATCTCGGGCGAACTCTCGGAGGAGGAGATGTACTCCGAACGCTTCCAAGAGGAGGTGCTCGACCTCTGTGTGGGCTGTAAGGGCTGTATGAGCGACTGTCCGACCGGCGTGGACATGGCGAAGTTGAAGGCCGAGGTCAAACACGACTACCACGAGCGCGAGGGAACCGGCCTGCGCGAGCGCGTGTTCGCCAACATCGACTCGCTCTCGGCGCTCGGGAGCGCGCTCGCGCCGCTCTCGAACTGGGGACCGAAACTCCCTGGCGCGCGTGCCGCGATGGAGCAAACGTTGGGGATCGCCGCCGAGCGCGAACTCCCCCACTTCGAACGGGAGAGTCTGGAGAAGTGGTTCGATGCTCGGGGTGGATCGAAGGTCCCGCTCGCCGACGCGGAGGCGAAAGTCCTGCTCTTCCCGGACACCTACACCAACTACAGCAACACCAAGCCGGGCAAGGCCGCGATCTTGACCCTCGAAGCCGCCGGGGTCCACGTCGAGATCCCCGATGGAGTGGTTTCGAGCGGCCGTCCCTCCTACTCCAAGGGGCTGCTCGACCTCGCGCGCGAGCGGGCCGAGACCAACGTCGCGGCGCTCGAGTCCTACGTCACCGACGACTGGTCGGTGGTGTTCACCGAACCCTCGGACGCCGTGATGTTCCAAGACGAGTACCTGAGTTTGCTCCCTGACGACGAGGCCACCCACCGGGTCGCGAGCGCGGCCTACGGAATCCTCGAGTACATCGACGTGACGCGTCTCGACGAGGCGATCGAGTTCGACGAACCGCAGGAATCGATCTCCTATCACGGCCACTGCAACCAGAAGGCGATGAACAAGGACCACCACGCGGTCGGCGTGATGCGGCGGGCGGGCTACGCGGTCGAACCGCTCGATACGGGCTGCTGTGGGATGGCGGGTTCGTTCGGCTACGAGGCCGAACACTACCAGCTCTCCCAGGCCATCGGTAACATCCTCTTTCGGCAGGTCGAGCAAAGCGACGCCGACGGTGTCGTCGCGCCGGGCACCTCGTGTCGCACCCAACTCGGCGACCGGCCGGGCGAGTCGGCTCCCCGACATCCGATCGAGAAGGTCGCGCTCGCCATCGCGCGCTGAGGAGGACGGGAATTTCAGGGAGTTCGAGTTACCACTCGGCGACGCTGCCATCGTCGTGCCGCCAGATCGGGTTGTGCCAGTCCACCGGTTCCGCCGACTGGGCTTCGATGTGGTCCTCGTCGAGGTCGACCCCGAGCCCCGGTTCGTCGAGCACGTCGACGAAGCCGTCCTCGTACTCGAAGACGCTCGGGTCGGCGAGGTAATCGAGCACGTCGCTGGTCTCGTTGTAGTGAATGTTGAGACTCTGCTCCTGTATCAGCGCGTTCGGCGAGCAGGCGTCGACCTGGATGCACGAGGCGAGCGCGAGCGGCCCGAGCGGGCAGTGGGGCGCGAGCGCGACGTCGTAGGCCTCGGCCATCGCGGCGATCTTCTTGACCTCGGTGATCCCGCCGGCGTGCGAGAGGTCGGGTTGGATCACGTCCACCGTTCCGTCCTCGAAGACCTGTTTGAAATCCCACCGCGAGAACATCCGCTCGCCCGTCGCGATCGGCGTGGTGGTGTGGCCCGCTATCTCGGCGAGCGCGTCGTTGTGCTGGGGCAGGACGGGTTCCTCGATGAAGAACGGGTCGTAGGGTTCGAGCGCCGCCACGAGCCGTTTCGCCATCGGCTTCGTGACGCGCCCGTGGAAGTCGACCCCGATGTCGACCTCGGGGCCGACGGCCTCGCGAACGCTTCGGAGGCGGTCGACGGCTTCCTCGACCGCCGCGGGCGAGTCGACGCGCCGCATTTCGGGGGTGGCGTTCATCTTGAGCGCCGAGAAGCCCGCCTCGACCTGCTCGGCGGCGGCCTCGCCCACGTCGGCGGGTCGGTCGCCGCCGATCCACTGGTAGACTCGGATCCGGTCTCTCGCCCGCCCGCCGAGGAGTTCGTGGACCGGCGCGCCGAAGCGCTTGCCCTTGATGTCCCAGAGCGCCTGGTCGACCCCCGCGATGGCGCTCATGAGTATGGGCCCCCCTCGATAAAAGCCGCCGCGGTACATCGCCTGCCAGTGGTCCTCGATCCGGCTCGGGTCCTGGCCAAGCAGATAGCTATCGAGGAGTTCCTCGACGGCGGCCCCGACGGTCTTCGACCGGCCCTCGACGACCGGCTCGCCCCAGCCGACGAGGCCGTCGCTCGTCTCCAGTTTGAGGAACAGCCACCGCGGCGGCACCTCGTAAAGTTCGTAGTCGACGATCTCGGTCATCGTCAAGACGCTTCCGCACCCGCCCGAATGAGCGTTTCGAGTGGTCGGTTCGCGTCTCCGTGCGCCACGATAGCACGTTCAGCGACGGCCGCGAACTGCCCGGCTTTTTACCCCCGGCTTTCGTAGCCGGCGGATATGGCACCGGAGATCACCCGGATCGAGACCACCGAGTTCAGCTATCCGCTCGAAGACGTGGGGTCGGACACCGGCTTCAACCTCGTCTACGACCCGGGCGAGACCACGAATCGACGGCTGTTCTCGATCCGCATCCACACCGACGACGATATCACTGGTGAGTTCATCGGCGGGAACTCGCCCGCGTTCGCGGAGTTCCACGAGGTCGCCGATTACCTCATCGGCAAGAACGCGCTCAACCGCGAGCGCCACTGGTCCGAGATGAAGCGCGGCCTCCGGAAGTACGACCGGATGGGGATGGGCCCCGTCGACATCGCGCTCTGGGACCTCGCGGGCAAGTACTACGACGCCTCGATCTCGGAGCTCCTCGGGCGCTACCGCGACCGGCTCCCGACCTACGCCTCGACCTACCACGCCGACGATAACGGCGGACTCGACTCCCCGGAAGCCTACGCCGACTTCGCCGAGGAGTGTCGCGAGCTGGGCTACGGCGGGTTCAAGATCCACGGGTGGGGCGGCAGCGACGAGCGCCGCGACGTCGACCGCGAGGTCGAGACCGTGACCGCGGTCGGCGAGCGCGTCGGCGACGACATGGACCTGATGATCGACCCGGCCTGCGAGCTCGAGACCTTCGGCGACACCATGAAGGTCGGCCGTGCGTGTGACGAACAGGAGTTCTTCTGGCTCGAAGACCCCTACCGCGACGGCGGTATCTCCCAGCACGGCCACCGGAAGCTCCGCCAGAACCTCGACACCCCGCTGCTCCAGACCGAGCACATCCGCGGGCTCGAGGTCCACACCGACTTCGTCGATGCCGAGGCGACGGACTTCGTTCGTGCCGACCCCGAGTACGACGCGGGCATCACCGGCGCGATGAAGATCGCCCACATGGCCGAGGGCCACGGGCTCGACGTGGAGATCCACTCGCCGGGGCCCGCTCAGCGCCAGTGCATGGCGGCCATCCGGAACGCGAACTACTACGAGATGGCGCTCGTCAACCCCGAGTGCGACAACACCCAGCCCCCGATCTACGAGGGCGGCTACGAGGACCAGCTCGACACCGTCGACAGCGAGGGCACGGTGCCCGTTCCCGATGGACCAGGACTGGGCGTCGAGTACGACTGGGACTACATCGACGGGCAGAAGAAGGGCGGCCGGACCTACGAGTAATCGAACCCGCTCGCTCGACGGATTTTATTAGGCCGGCGCACGAACTCGTTCGGGTATGGTCCACTCCACGTGGGGCGACTGGTTCGTTCGCGACGAGGTCGAGGCCGTCGAACCCGATGGCCTCTCGATATGGTATCTCGGCTGTAACGGCTACGTCCTCCGGACACCCGAGACGACGGTCTACCTCGACCCGTACTTCGGGGACGGCACCCCGCCACGTACCATCCGGATGATCCCCGTGCCGATGGACCCCGCCGATGCGACGCAGTGTGATGCCGTCTTCGTCACCCACGAACACATCGACCACATGCATCCACCGTCCTACGGCCCGCTGGTCGAGGACCTCGGGGCGGACATCTACGCCCCCGAGGCGTCCTACGACGAGCCCGACTACGATGGCGAGATGCGCGCCCCGGACGACCGAAAGAACGTCGTCGAACCGGGCCAAGACATCGAAATCGGCGACCTCTCGATCCACGTTCGCGGCTCGAACGACCCAGACGCGATCGAACCCGTGAGCTACGTCGTCGAACACGACTCGGGCACCTTCTTCGCGGCGGGCGACTCCCGACCCGCGGAGGCCTTCTCGGACATCGCCGACGAGTTCGACATCGACCTCGGGGTGCTCGCCTACGGCACCGTCGGCAACATCTACCACAGCGAGGACGACCCCACCGCGACCTACCCCACCGACTGGTACAACGACGGCAACCAGGTCGTCGAGGCGGCGAACGACCTCGACCTCGACAGGTTAGTTCCGGTCCACTGGGACATGTGGAAGAACGTGGGGGCGGACCCGAAGACCATCGCCGAGTACGCGACCTCCTTCGCCGCCCCGCGCGTGGTCGAGACCATCAGCATCGGCGACCGGCTCGATATCGACCGCCCGGGCGTCGTTGGCGTTCGCGACCTCAGGGAAAGCCAGCATCGGACTTAAGCCGGCGACGGCCACAGAGGGTGGCATGGGAACCGCGAACTTCGACTTCAGCGACGAGACCGTGATCGTCACCGGCGGCAGTGCGGGGATCGGCCGGGCCATCGCGCTCGGGTTCGGCGAGGCCGGGGCCACCGTGATAACCGCCGACGTCCGCGAGGACCCGAAGATGGAGGGCGAGGACGTCCCGACCCACGAGCTCATTTCCGAGTCCAGCGGTACGAGCGAGTACGTCGAGACCGACGTCTCGGACCCTGCGGCGATCGAGTCCGTCGTCGAGGCCGCCCATGAGTACGGGGGTGTCGACGTGATGGTCAACAACGCCGGCGTCCAGCACTCGGAACCCTTCCTCGACGTCGAGCAGGAGGACTTCGACCTACTCCACCACACCAACATCCGGGGAGCCTTCTTCGGGACCCAGGCCGCCGCTCGGGACATGATCGACCGCGACGAGCCGGGGAGCATCGTCAACACCGCCTCGATCTCCTCGGAGGTCGCCCAGTTCGGTCAGGTCCAGTACGACTCCACCAAGGGCGCGATCAAGATGGTCACGCGCGGCGCGGCGCTCGAACTCGCCGAGCACGACATCCGCGTGAACGCCATCGGCCCGGGCCAAATCGCCACCGAGTTCACCGAGGGCTGGTCCCAGGAGGCCCAGGAGGCCGCGAGCGAGGGCGGCGAGGGCTTCATCAAGCCCGTCCCGCTCGGTCGTGAGGGCCACCCCGACGACAACGCGGGCGCGGTGCTCTTCCTCGCGAGCGAGGATGCCTCCTACATCACCGGCCAGCTCCTCTTCGTCGACGGCGGCTGGACCGCGATCTAACCCCCCACCTTTTGCTGCGGTCGCTCACTTCGTTCGCTCCCTGGCAAAATGTGGATCAAAAGCCTCCTCCTTCCCTCCGGTCAGTCGTCGGCCCGCTCGCTCCCTCCGCTCGCTCGCGGTACAATCACTACCCCCTCCACTCAGCACCGCTGCCGCAAACCGCACAGTACCGCCTCCGCCGAAACCCTCGCGCCCTCCGGGCGCTCGCCCTTCATCCGCCAGGTTCCGCAGCTATCGCCGCGCCGCTCCCGCACCGCGGCCGCGGCGGGCCGCCCACCGCGCGGGCGGCTGGGATTCGATGGGACGGAGCCACTGCTATTGCTACTGAGCGTGAGAAAAGAACGGCGCGTGGAACGCCGAAAGCGGCGAAAGAACGCGCTGTCTAGTACGAGTCGTAGACCGTCTTGATGATGGTGAAGTAGTTCATGCCTTCCTCGCCCTGCTCGCGGTAGGTCTCGCTGGAGGAGGCGTTCATCCCGCCGAACGGGACGTGGAGTTCGAGGCCGGTCGTCGCCTCGTTGACCTTCACGATACCGAAGTCGATCTCGTCGACGAACCGGTTGGCCTCGGAGTGGTCGTCGGTGACGATACCGGCGGCGAGACCGTACTCGACGTCGTTGGCGAGTTCGATGGCCTCGTCGATGTCGGAGTAGGTCAGGACGCCGACGAACGGCCCGAAGACCTCCTCCTGCATCACGGTCGCGTCACTGTCGAGCCCGGAGAGGACGGTAGGCTCGACGAAGTGACCGTTCTCGAACTCGTCACCCTCGGGTTCGCCGCCGCCGTACTCGATCGTCGCGCCCTCGTCCTCGGCGGTCTGGATGTAGTCCAGGGTGTTCTCGAGTTCGCTCTCGCTGGCCTTCGGGCCCATGCCGGGGTCCTCGACGCCGTGACCGATCTCGGTGTTCTCGGCACGCTCGACGAGCGCGTCGACGAACTCGTCCTCGACCGACTCGTGGACGATGACCCGCTCGGTCGCGGTACACGCCTGGCCGGTGACGCCGAAGGCACCACCCGAAACGATGTCGGCGGCCTGCTCGATGTCGGCGCTCTCGGTGATCACGGTCGGGTTCTTCGAACCCAGCTCGGTCTGGATGCGCTTGTGGGCGTCGGTGGCCTGCTCGTAGATCATGTCGCCGACTTGGCGGCTCCCGGTGAAGGAGACGGCGTCGACCTCGTCGTGTGTGACGATTGGCTGGCCGACGTTCTCACCGCTGCCGGTCAGGACGTTGACCACGCCGTCGGGAACGTCGTGTTCCTCGGCGGCTTCGGCCATGCACTCCATGACCTTGAGGTAGACCGTCGGGGCTTCCTTCGAGAGTTTACAGACGACGGTGTTGCCGGTCGCGAGCGCGGGAGCCATCTTCCAGGCCGGGATCGCGATGGGGTAGTTCCACGGCGTGATCAGGCCGGCGACACCCATCGGCTCGCGGACGGTGTAGAGGTTCTGGCCCTGGGCGCTCGGGTTGTAGCTCTCGCCGGCGTAGTCCATCGCGCGCTCGGCGAAGTAGTAGAAGATGTTGACTGCGCGGCCGGTCTCACCGGTGGCCTCGGAGAGGGTCTTGCCCTCCTCTCGCGAGAGCGTCTCGGCGAGCTCGTCGCGGCGCTCGTCCATCTTCTTCGCGGTCGTCCGGAGGAACGCCCCGCGGTCGGGACCGGGGGTGTTCTTCCAGGCGTCCCGCGCGGCCGCGGCGGCCTCGATGGCCCCGTTGGCGTCGGCCTCGCTCGACTGCTGGCACTCGGCGACGATCTCGGTGGTGTCCGAGGGGTTGACGACCTCGAAGGTCTCGCCGGTCTCGCTGGCGCGCCACTCGCCGTCGACGTAGTTCTCGAAAGTCTGTGTCATCACCTCCCCCTCGGAGCCGACCACCCCTTTTCTTTTCGGTTGTGTTGGCAAGTAAACCGATCGATCGTGATCGATCTCGGGCTCCAACCGGGGTGACTTTTGTGCAGGGAGGTCGTACCGTGGCCATGCGATACTACCGCACCACGCTCGATGACGTGCCGAAGTTCGTCGTCCGCGACGACGAGAAGGCCTACGACCTGACGGCAGCCCGCGACGGGCTCACCTCGTTCGTCGACCTCGCCACCGTCGCCGAGGTCGAGGGAACCACCGTCGACGAGGTGGCCGAGGGGGTCATCGACGACGCGCCGCTGCTCGACGCCGGTGCGGTCGTCGAGAACGTCACGATCCCGGCGATGCCCGACGAGGTCTGGGCCGCGGGCGTGACCTACCAGATCAGCAGCGACGCACGCGAGGAGGAGAGCGGTCGCGGTGAGATGTACCAGGGTGCCTTCGAGAACGAACGCCCGGAGATCTTCTTCAAGGCGACCCCCGAGCGAACGATGGGACCGGGCGAGGCCGTCGGGGTCAGAAGCGACTCGGACTGGGACGTCCCCGAACCCGAACTCGCGGTCGTGGTCTTCCGGGGCGAGATCGTGGGCTACACCATCGGCAACGACATGTCGAGCCGGTCGATCGAGGGCGAGAACCCGCTCTACCTCCCGCAGGCCAAGATCTACGACCGGTGTGCCGCGATCGGCCCCTGCATCGCCTCGCCAGAGACCGTCGGCGACCCCAACGACCTCGACTTCTCGATGACGATCGAGCGCGACGGCGAGACGATGTTCGACGGGGCCACCTCGACCGACCAGATGGTGCGCACACCCGAGGAACTCGTCTCGTACCTCACTCGCCACAACGCGATCCCCGAGCTCTCCGTGTTGATGACCGGCACCTCGCTGGTTCCCGACGACTTCACGCTCGAAGAGGGCGACCACGTCTCGATCGACATCGAGAACATCGGGCTGCTCGAGAACCCCGTCGTCGAGGTCTAAGCTGCAAACCCACGAGAAGGCGGCTCACCTCATGCGCCTGCTCGCAGCAGGACACGTGTTTTGGGACGGAAACAAACGAACGGCGCTGAATGCAACCGAGACGTTCTACGACCTGAACGGATACGAATTCAATCACGACGATAGCGGGGTTCGGGCGATCCTCCGTGAGTTCGCCACTGACGAATCGAGCGTGGACATGGATGCAGTAGTGTCGTACTGTGAATCCCATGCCACAAAGGCCGAAGAGTAAAAACCGATGGACCACCAAACAAGGAGCGGAGAACCATGGACGAGATAGCTCACCGCGAAATACGGAAAGAGCTTCGCAGGCAGGCGCGGACGGCCGAGAGCGATACTGACCGGCGCAAGGCGGTGCGTGAACTCGCGAAGATCAACCGCGAAGTCAACGCGAAGACGTACACGAAGCTCGCTGAGGAGTAAGGCTTTCACCTCGTCACAGCAGCACCCGATATGCCGCCGAACCTCACCCTGTAGCAACGGTTCAAAACCGACTCGCTCGCCGTACTTCCAAGCAGCCAGTCCTCGGAGCGGGTTCGATTAGGCCGTCATCCCTCGGTATCGTTCGGCGAAACGTTCTCGTCCATCGGCGAACACGGAGCCTTCATGGATCGAGACGAGGACCGATCGGACGACGGATCGCCCGTGACGGGCATGCGGATCCCGCCGGGCGTCGAGACGCACGGCGACTACCACGTCGTCGACCGCGGCGACCACGAGACCTCCTGGGGGCGGTTCACCCACGTCGAGATCCACCGCGTCGACGACTCGCCGACCCACGACTGGTACGACCTCTTCGAGCTCAAGAACGAACTCTTCGGGGAGGATCGGGCGGCGCTCGAAGTCTACCCGCCCGCCGAACGCCTCGTCGACGACACCAACTCCTATCACCTCTGGGTGCTCGAAGCGGATGCCGAACTCCCCTTCGGGATCCACGACGCGGACTCGACGAACCGGGGGACCGTCATCCCCGGCCGACGTCCCGACCCCGAGGACGTACCCGATCGATAGCGCGTCGTCCCCGAATCGGATGACAAACGCCTTCTCGCCAACGAACGAAGCCATTTCGTGAACCTTCCCGAGCGGTGGACGACCGAGGCCGTCTCGGCCAACGGCGTCCGCCTCCAGTGCTATCGGACGGGCAGCGGCCCGCCGATACTCATGGCTCACGGGCTCTACGACAACGGCCGGCGGTGGATCCCGCTCGGCTCGGACCTCGCCGACGACTACGAGATCGTCGCCTACGACGCCCGCGGTCACGGCCGTTCGGACGCGCCCGAGACGGGCTACGACATCGATACACGGGTCGCGGACCCCGTTTCTCTGATCAGGGAACTCGACCTCGCGAACCCGATCCTCCTCGGACATTCGATGGGCGCGGCGACGGTCGCGTGGGCGGCCGCGACCCATCCCGACCTCCCGCGCGGGCTGGTGCTCGAAGACCCCGCGAGGTTCCGCGACCTGCCGGACGTGGACACCGACGAGACACGGGCCCGCGCCCGCGAACACCTCCGCGAACGGCAGGCGCGCTCGGTCGAAGCGCGAGTCGCGGAGTACGACGACGAGCACGATACAGAACATATCAGACGGCTCGCCGAATCGGTCGACGAGTGTCACCCGAACGCCGTGAAGGTCGCCGAAGACCACCCGCCGGTGGCCGAGGCGTTCGACGATATCACCTGTCCCACACTGGTCTTCCGGCGCGACCTCGGTATCGAGGGGCGGCGGGCCGACCTCGACGTCGCGGCCAGGCTTCGAGACGGACGACTCGTCCACGTTCCCGACGCCGGTCACTACGTCTTCCTCGACGAGTACGAGGCAGCATACACCGAACTCCGGACCTTCCTTCGTCGGGTCTCGCGGCTCGCCGACCGAACGACGGACTGAACGCTACGGGACCGATCGCCGGCGAAAAACTTCGAGAGGTTCCCTCAGAACTCGAGGACGTCGACGTCGTCCTCGGTGCCGAGGTAGACCGTGTCGACCATGTCGAGGAAGATGCCGTGTTCGAGGATCCCGGGGATCTTCTCGAGGTCGCGCGCGGTCCCCGCCGTGTCGTCGAGGCCGCCGAAGTCGACGTCGAGCACGAGGTTGCCGTTCGCGGTGAACACGGGGCCGTCCTTCTTGACCGCCATCCGGAGTTCGGGCTCGCCGCCCACCTCGCGAATGTCCTTCGAGACGACCTCGCGGGCGTCGGGCATGACTTCCACGGGGACGGGGAAGTCGAGCGGGTCGGTGGCCTTCTCCTCGTCGGTGGCGATGACCAGTTGATCGGCCATCGCGTCGACCACTTTCTCGCGGGCGTGGGCACCGCCGCCGCCCTTGATGACGGTGGGTTCGTCCTCGGAGTACTGGTCGGCACCGTCGATGGTGATGTCGAGTTCGGTGACGGCGTCGAGGTTCACGAGGGGAATACCGGCCTCCTTCGCGAGCTCGTGGCTCTGGAGCGAGGTCGCCACGCCGCGAACGTCTTCGAGCTCGCCGTGGCGGATCATGCGACCGATCTCGGCGACCGCCCACGCGGTCGTGCTGCCGGTGCCGAGGCCGACGTCCATGCCGTCCTCGATGAGGTCCTGAGCGGTGCGGATGCCGCCGCGGCGGCGTCGGGCGTCGAAGACGCCGTCCGCGCCGGACTTGATCCGGTTCGGCGAGGGGATGACCTCGATGTGGTCTTCGATCTCCTCGTCGCTCATCTCGACGTCCGCCGCGTCGAGTTCCTCGCGTGCCTTTTCGATGGTGTCGGCCTCGCTCTCGGCCCACACCTGGATGTCGTTGTCGTCGTCGGTGAATTCTTTTGCCATGGTTGGATCAGGCGTCTTCGTCGGCCAGCGGGCCGACCGGGTCCATGTCTTCGGCGTCACGCAGGTCGTGGCGCGCCTCGTTGTCGACCCGGCCCGAGAACCGCTCCCGCCGGATGGCGTCGTCCTCGCCGAACGGGTGGGTCCCGAAGCCGTGCCGCATCAGCGCGATCGCACGGTAGGCGTGACGTTGTTGGCCCCGTGATTTGAAGAGTTCGGTGACTGACTGGGAGATGACAGGAATCGGCGTCTCGCCCTTGTAGGCCTCGCTCACGAGCCAGTTGACCTCGCCGGTGTCCTCGATGTAGTTCGGAATGTCCTCGAAGTCGGGGGCGTCCGACTGCTGGTCCTCTTTGCGCAGGCCCATCTCCATCAGCTTGACGAGCCAGCTCTCGATCACCGCCCCGTTCGACCAGTTGTGGAAGACGTCGGCCATGTCGACGTCGAACTGGCCCGACTTGAGGAGTTCGACCCCCTCGGCGATCGACTGGAGCATCCCGAACTCGATGCCGTTGTGGACGAGCTTCACGAAGTGGCCGCTGCCCGGCGGGCCGACGTGGAGCAATCCTCCGTCCACGGAGAGCGTGTCGAGATAGGGTTCGGCGATCTCGAAGCCCTCCTCCTTGCCGCCGACCATGAAGCAGGCCCCCTCGCTCGCGCGGGGCGGGCCGCCGCTGGTCCCGGTGTCGAGGTAGTAGACGCCCTCGTCCCAGGCGCGCTCCTCGCGGCGCATCGAGTCGCGCCAGAAGGAGTTGCCGCCGTCCATCACGACGTCGCCCTCGTCGAGCACCTCCAGCAAGCTGTCGAGTTCGCTGTCGATCAGGTCGCCGGCGGGCAGCGAGAGGTAGACCACCCGCGGCGTGTCGAGCTCCTCGACGAGCGTGTCGTACTCGCCGGCGTCGTGAACCTCCACACCCTCGTCTTCGAGGTCCGAGCGGTCCTCCGTGTCGAAGCCGACCACCCGAATGTCCTTTTCGACGGCCTGTTTCGCGAGGTTGCCGCCGATCTTTCCGAGTCCGACGATCCCCAGTTCTTGGTTTGTGTCTGCCATGATTGTGTTTCAAGCTGGTCCGTCACCTATCCGCGTGGCGACGGTCGCCCATTACGGGCGCTCACTCGGTGGGTCGAAGCACGGGAGTATAGAAGTGTCGCCTGCATTCGTTGTCGGTCGCCCGCGAGCCGTCAGTCAGTTCCTCCGGCGTAGTCGGCGTAGACGTCCCACGACCGGTCGACGCGCGGGTGGTCGAGTCGACTCCCGTCGACGAACGCCCCCTCGCCCTCGTCGACGCGACCGACGACCGCGGCCGTCGTCCCACGGTCGGCGAGCGCGTCGAGGACGGCCTCCGTCCCCGCGGGGTCGACCGCGACCAGGAGGCTCCCGGAACTCGTCGCGCGCCACGGGTCGAGGTCGTGATAGGTACAGACGGGTTCGACGCCGGGGCGCATCGGGACGGCCTCGCGCTCGACGTCGATCCGAACCCCGGCGCTCCCGGCGAACTCGCAGAGCGCGGCGGCGAGCCCGCCCTCGGTGACGTCGTGCATCGCCGTCACCGGGCCGGCGGCCGCGGCGGTGAGCGCGTCGCGCACGCCGCGCGCCTCGCCGAACCGCTCACGGGCGTCGTCGAGGGTCGATGCGGGGAGATCCATCTCGTCGCCGAACAGCGTCGTCAACAGTCCGACGGCCTCGACCCCCGGTCCCGTGGTGAACAGGAGGTCGTCGCCGGGCCGTGCGCCGTCGGGGGAGACCATCTCCTCGGGGTCGCCGACCGCCATTACGGTGGCTCCGCCGACCCACGGGTACGAACAGCCCGCGTAGCGCGCGGTGTGGCCCGCGACCACGCTGGCCCCGAGGTCGCGCGCCTCCTCGTCGATGGTCTCCCAGACCGCCGCGAACTCCGCGTCGGTCATCTCGGGTGGGAGGGTGAAGTTCACCGAGAGGTACGCCGGCGGGAGGCCCGAGACCGCGACGTCGGCACAGACCACGTCGAAGGCGAACCGCGCGGCGCGCTCGAAACCGAGGTCGGGGACGATCGATATCGGGTCCGTCGCCACCACCAGCGAGCGTCCGTCGACGTCGACGACCCCGAAATCGACGCCGTGTCGTGGCCCCACCCGGACCTCCGCCCGCGAGGCACCCAGGTGGGGGTAGATATGCCGGTCGAAGAACCGTCCGTCGACCTTGCCGGAGTCGGGCATGGTTCGTCTACGAACTCAGTGGTAAAACCCGGTTCGATCCCCCGGAACTAGTCAGACGAGTTTATAATCCAGCTTTCAAGTTATTGGATCTCCGATACGTTTATTCGCGTTCCAGCCCTACGTCTTCCGATGAGTGGATCCGAATCGGGATGGACGGACGGTCTCTCGCCGAGCGCGAAGCTCGTCGTGAAGGTCCTCGAGTACCGGGGGTCGCTCACCCAAAAGGAGATCATCGAACAGTCGCGGCTCTCGGGACGAACGGTGCGGAACGCACTCGAACAGCTCCAACGTGCCGGCACCGTCGAGAAGGGGATCTGTATCGAGGACGCGCGTCAAAATCGGTACAAGCTCACGCCGCCGGTCGCGAACCGGATCGCCGGCGACGACTGAACGGGACCGACGCGACCGGAGGAGTCACGTTCTGAGCACGAACCGGCCGACTCACTTCTCGATCCGACCGTACGGCTTCCAGCGACCGGGCGACCCGGCCGCGACGCAGACCCATCCGAGGTGGCCGCCCGCGGCAGGAGCGGTGTGACGAACCCGGCTCCCGACCGCGAACGCGCCCGCCTCGGGTGGCTGGTCGCCCTCGAACGTCGCCCGAACCCCCTCGCAGTCGCCGCCGACGGCGAGTCCGGTGTCGGGTACGTCGGCTCGAACGTCTCCGGAGGCCCCGTCGATCACCGTCGACCGGTCGAACCGCGTCGCGTCGTTGTCGCGCACCACCGCGTCCGTACAATCGCGGACCCGATAGCCGACGGCTCCCGACCCGTCCCGATCCCCGATACTGTCGTTCCCGGTGAGGTGGAGGTCCGTCGCCGCCACGACCGAGACGCCGACGTCGACGCCCGTGACCGTGTTGTCGTCGATCCGGTAGCGAACCCCCGCCTCGGCCCACACCCCGCCGCGAGCCTCCGGCCCGCCGACCACCTTGTTGGCCCGGATATCGACGCCACCGACCGACCCGGCGTCGGCGAAACAGGCGATCCCCCACACCGCGCCGTCGACGTCGTTGTCCGCCACCACTACGTCGGTCGAGCCGTCGCGACAGACCACGCCGGTCCCACCGAGGTCCCTGAGGACGTTCCCCCTGACCGAGATGCCGTCGCAGCCCTCGACCGTGATCCCGGCGTGGGCCGAATCCGGCGACGCACCGTCGGTCCCGCTTCCCGTCCCGGTTCCGTGCGCCACCTCGTAGACGTAGTTGTCGACGACTTCGCCCGCCGCACCGTCGATGGCGATGCCGGTCCCCGCGACCCGTTCGACCGTATTGTCTCGGACCGTGACACCCCGCGGCAGCGAGTCCGGTTCGTCCTCGCCGGGGTGGACCGCGATCCCCCAGGCGTCGTGGTCGCGAACGGTGTTGTTCGCTATCGAGAGGTTGGTGTACTCGCCGTCGAGGCGGATCCCACTGGATTCCCCGTTGCCTTCGACGATGTTGCCGGCGACGACGACGTCGTGCCACGTCATCTCCGGATCGCCGAGGATCCCGACCCCGGTACAGCCGCGAACCCTGTTGTCCCGCACAGTCAGGTCGTGGCCGCCGTCGCGGTGGAGGTGGACCCCGCGGCCGCAGTCCTCGGCGACGTTGCCGGCGATATCGACGTTCCGGTTGGTGGTCCCGTCGACCACCGCGCCCTCGGTGGTGCCGTCCTCGTGCTCCACGACGAGGCCACCGTCGGAGGTCAGGTTGTCGGCCTGGTAGGCGGCGGTGTCGAGGTTCGCGGCGTAACAGTCGGCGACCAGCACGTCCGTCGCGCCCGCGATATCCACGAGATGCCAGTTGAGGCCGTGGGTCTGACACGCCTTCACCGCCATGTCCGCGGCCTTCGCCATCCCGATCCCGTTGCCTTTCTCGGGATCGACCGACTCGACCGTGAGTCCCTGGATCGTGACGCGCGAGGTCTCGACGGAGCCATCGAAGCTCTTCGAGACCAGTGCCGTGGCGTCCTCGTGGCTCGGCTCGAACGCGATCGTGGCCGCCGGGCCGTAGACCACGAGGTCGGAGCCGTAGAGCAGGCTGTAGGTCGTGTAGTAGCTGCCGGCGGGGAGGTAGACGACCCCGCCGCCCTCCTCGTCGGCGGCGTCGAGCGCGGCTTGGACCGCGGCGGTGTCGTCGGTCGTTCCGTCGCCGGTCGCGCCGTGGGCGGTGACGTCGTAGACCGGGTGGTGCTCCGTGCGCACCCGCTCGGCCGTCAGCGTCCCGAACACGTCGTCCGGCCGGTCGTCCACCGGGTTCACCACCGGCTCCGCTGTCCCATCCTCCAAGCGAGGTCCTATCGGGGCTTGTAGCTTTCGCGCACCCCGGTTACGCCCAGTCGGGGGGGTCGAGGCTCTCGGCCTCGTCGATCGGGTGGAGACGTGCGCCGTACTTCGTCGCGAACAGCGCGTGCGGCACGTAGAAGTCGGTCTCGCCGTCGTACAGCCCGACCCCGTGGTCGTCGATACTGGTGACCTCGAAGTACGAATCGTGCTGGCGGTCGCGGAGCACGTCCCCGACCGCGAGGTCGGCGAGGTCGGGCGGCAGGTCGGGCTCCTCGTTCGGTTCCATTGGAATGCCTCCTCCGGATTCCGGAGTCGGTCGGCCGTTGTAGGTCTATTGGCGACTGTCGGAACTCCGTCGTTACCGCCGTTACGGCCGATCGACCGCTCCACCGCCGAGGAAGCGGCGGGACGGGACCCTTACGTCCCGACCTCTACCGCGCGCTCGACGACGTCCTCGCCGTACATCTCTGCGAGGTCGTCGTGTTGGTCCGGGCGGTGTTCGTAGACGTCTTGGAACAGCGTGACCGGCGTCATCGCGGCCTGGTAGGTCGCCTCGTCCCACATCCGGTCCGTACTCAGGTCGACCTCGACGCCGTCGATCTCGATGGTCGTGGCGCGCTCCATCGCGATCGCGCCGGTGCCGGCGTCCCGCGCTTCCTCGAACTCCTCCATCGAGTCCACGATGTCGTCCATGCTCGGGACGTACTGGACCATGTTGAGCAGCTCCTCGTGGAGGTCGTCCTCGTCGAGGTGTTGTTCGTCGCCGCCCGTGCGGAGGACGTACTCGTCGCCGCTCTCTTCGAGCGAGACCCGGTCGCCCTCGTAGACCTGCACGTCGCCCTCGTCGGTGAGTTCGACCTGGTCGCTGCCGTCGTCGAGCAGCCAGCTTCCCTCCTCCGGCGGGAGCGGGGACGTGTTGGCCTCGACAACCTGACCGGGAGTGAGCGACCAGATGCCGAGCATCCCCTTGGCCTGGTTCTCGGTCATGCGTTCGCGGTAGCCTTCCACATCTCGAATGTCGTCGTAGGGGCCGTCGACCGCGATGCAGCCGTTGGCGCTCGCCCCACGCGAGGTGTTGTGGCGGAGTTCGGGCCACGGCGGGAGGTCGCCCGCGGGCGTGATGGCGCGCATGTCCTTGGTGTAGTCGACCTCGCCGTCGACGAACAGGAACAGGCGTTCGAGGTTGTTGGTGGCCTTGCCCATCTCGTCGCGGAGCTTGCCCATCGCGAGTTCGGACTCGCCGGCCTCGATGATCACCGACATCGCGATGGAGCCCTCGTCGAAGCCGTACTCGTTCTCGACGATGGTGAGGAACTCGTCCGCTTTCTTCCAGTCGTCGATGTCGCCGACCTCGGGGATCACGAAGCCGTCGATGTGCTCGATCGCGCCGTTCGCGGGGTCGGCGAGGTCGAGCAGGTGCTGGAGACACTGATACCTGGTCTCGGGGCTGTCGCGGTGCCAAACGGTTCGAGGATGGATCTCGCCGGGGAAGTCGGCCCCGTTCTCCGAGACGACCTCGATGATGTTCTCGACGCCCTCGTCGCGCATCGAGGGTGCGGTGGCGTCCTCGTTGTCGGGCACCCAGACGTCGGGGGCCTGCATCCCCCGGAGCCCGCTCGCGCTCCGGATCATCTTCGCGGAGTCGTCCTCGCCCTCGAGCGCGGTCGGCGAGGTGAAGAACGTCCGGACGAACTTCCTATCGTGTCTTCTTTCTGTCATTGTATTGTGGGTGGGAGTGTCGCTGCTGTTTCGTCGCGGTTCGATTACCTTCTTGGTCGATCGACTACTTTAGGGTTCGGGACACCGGCAAGACCGGGCGAGGCGAGCGCCCGGTCAGTCGTCGCCGCCGTCGGCCTCCGCGGTCAGCGGGTCGCGTTCGTCCTCGGAGAAGCCCTCGGAGCCCTCGATCCGCGAGCGGGCCTCGGGGTCGAAGCGCATCTCGATGTCCTGGAACTTGTCCACGAACGAGAGTTCGTGGTGGGACTCGGTCTCGTGGTCCATGTACTTCTCCTCCAGGTCGAACTGGCCCTGTTCGGCGTTCTCCGCGAGATTCTTCATGTCCTCGTAGGCGGCGTGGGCACCCGAGTGGAGCGCGAACAGGGTGATGAACTGGTACTTGTAGCCCAGATCCCCGAGCTCCTGGAAGGTGAGGGGGTCGTCCTCCTCGGACCACGCGAAGCTCGACGAGTAGTTGAACGCGAGCTTCAGGTCGGGGTGGGTCTCGTGGATCGTCTCGGCGTAGTTCACCGCGTCCTCGCGACTGGGATCCGGCATCTCGGGCCAGACGATGTCCACCCCGGCGTCGGCGTAGATCCGCCCGCGTTCGAGGTGTTCCTCCCAGTCGCCGTTCGCCGAACCGTAGGCGTCCGTCCGCGCGATTATCACCGTGTCCTCGGACTGTTTCGCGTCGACGGCGGCCTCGAAGCGCGCCTGGGCGTCCTCGCGTGGGACGATCTGCTTGCCCGCGATGTGGCCACATCGTTTGGGAGTGACCTGGTCCTCGATGTGGATCGCGGCGACGCCGACTTTCTCGTACTCGCGGACCGCGCGCTGGACATTGTGGATCCCGCCATAGCCCGTGTCACAGTCGGCGATCACGGGGAGGTGGGTGGCCTCGACCATTCGCTTGGCGTTCTCGACCATCTCGGTCATCGTGACCATCTCTAGATCAGGAAAACCGAACTGGCCGAGGACTGTCGAGTAGCCGCTCATGTAGGCGGCGTCGTGGCCGGCCATCTCCGCGAGCCGGGCGTCGAGCGCGTGGTACATCCCGGGCGCGAAGACGTAGTCCTGGGTGTTCAGCATCTCGCGCAGCTCGCGGGCTGCGGGGTTGTCGACGTCCTTCGTGAAGCCGTCCGTGTCTCCGATGAGTTCTGCTGGGGTTTCCATGGTTGGTGTGTTCGGGGCGAACGGACCTGCGGGCGCTGGAGCCCGTTCGCCGTCTGCATCGCCACCGACGACCGATGCCTAAAAAACTATTATGAATTATCATGATAATATTCTTTAGAAGGTTTCGTGTCTCGGGTCGTAACTAACGAATATATATGACGATCGATAGCGCGGTAGTCGGTGACACGGCCACGAACGACGACCTCCCGCCGTCCGGACGGGGTCCGATTCGGTCAGTCTTCGTCCCGGTTCGTCGAAACCCCACCGAGCACGTTCGAGATCTGCTCGCGCCAGTCGTCGATGGCCTCGACGTCCTCGCGGAGGTCGGCGACCGACTCCCGGGTCTCGGCGACCTCGGCGTTGGTGTCGGCGACGCCCTTGTCGAGCGCGTCGATGTCGTCGGCGTTCGACTCGGTGTGGTCGTCGAGACGCTCGATCGCGGTCTCGTTCTCGGTGGTGCGTTCGTCGAGCGCCTCGACGTCGGTTTCGATGGTTTCGAGCCGGTCGGTCATGTCCTCGATCAGCTGGCGCGCCGGGCCGTTCTCGTCGATGAAGTCCTCCAAGGCGTCGGTGTAGGCTTCGAGGTCGCTGATCCGTGACTGGAGGTGTGAGACCCGAACCTCGTGCCCGGCGTCGTTCTCGCCGAGCTCGTTCGCGAGGAGCTTCCGGTCGGGCTCGCTGAGGTCCCCATCCCGGAGTTCGGCCGCGAGCGCCGTGCCCACGCCACCCTCGGGAAGCGCCGCCCCCGCCCCGTCGCCTGCCGGACCCGCTGAGTCCGCGGTGGTGGTTTCGGTCGCCGTCCTCGAATCGCCGTCACCGGAGAGGTCGACCGCCTCGACGCCGCCGCGGTCGTTGTCGAGGCCGGACACCGATCCCTCGCCCGAGATGACGTCGCGAGCGGCCTGGCTGGTGTCCCGGCCCGGTGTTTCGGGGGCCGGCCCAGTTTCGGTCTCCGCTGTGGACGCGTCTTCGGCTGGCGAGTCGCTCCCGTCGGCTCCGTCGACGGTGAGGGTCGGTTCGGTCATGAACGCCGTCGGGTCGATGTCGGTGTCACGGACCCCGTAGACGGTTCTGAACGTCTCGTTGGGTTCGATCCGGCGCTCGAAGACCGCGGTGCCGTCCCCGGCCGACCAGTGGTCGCCGCCGTAGTTGGGGTTGAAACCGAGATCCGCGGCGGCTACCGCTTCGGGCACCGGGTCGACCAGCCTGAACCTCGCGGCGTCCTCGCGCTCCGAGCGGACCTCGAACGAGACGACCTGTACGGGGAACTCGTCGGGTTCGTACGACTTCCTGACCGAGACCCCGTCCGCCGCGAGGTCCAGTGGCGTCGTGTCTGCGTTGCTCATCGTCGTTCGATCGAGTACGACGCCCTTAAGCTTTCAGCGGGGTCGAGCCGGGTGGTACAGGGATCAGTAGTCGATCCGGTCGCCGATCTCGACGATCTCGAGGTGCTCGGGGTAGTCGTACGTCCGGGCGTGGGGGTGGAGGGCGGCGGGGTCCGCGGTGAGGCCCTTCCACATGTCCCAGTGGGTGGGGACGAGGGTGTCGACCTGGAGCTGGTTCGCGACCTCGATGGCCTGGTTCTCGTCCGAATACCACCGGGTTCGTTTGGGTTCCCGGGTCTCCTTGTCGAGGATCATCCCGACCGCGCCGAACGCACAGACCGCGTAGTCGATGTCGTACTCCTCGCCGATCGGTTCGAGTTCGTCGCCGGGTTTGGTGTCGCCGCCGTGGAAGAAGGTGCCTGACGGGTGGTCGATGAGGTAGCCGACGGGGTGGGTCGCGTCGGGGTCGTTGGCGTGGGTGACCGTCACGGTGAATTCACCGATCTCGTTGGTGTCGCCCTCCGAGACCTCGACGAGTTGGTCGTCCGCGAGGTCCCACTCGTCGGCCCAGTCGTTCTCGTGCGCCACGGCGAGGCTGTCGTCGGGTGCGTAGTAGGTCGCGCCCGTGTCCGCGAGGATCGGAGCCTGCGAGGGGCCGTCGACGTGGTCCGAGTGTTCGTGGGTGGCGAAGACCGCGTCGGCGGATTCGATGTCCTCGGGGTCGAAGGGTATCGGGACCATCCGCACCGTCCGTGGTGGGTCCCCAGTACCCAGATAGGGATCGACGAACAGCGTCGTCTCGCCGTCGGTGAGCACGAGGCCGTTGCAGCCGAGATACCAGGCCGCGACGCCTTCGGGGTCGGCGTTTTCGATCGCCTGCGGGAGCCAGTCGCCCCAGTCGGAGTGGACCATTGGCGAACCGTCGCTCGCCCCCCGCCTAAATTCCCCGGTTGGTGTCGTGGTGCGGTTGCGGTGCGGCCGCCGCGCGGCGGCGGTGCGATCGGCGGTTCCTGGTGGATGAAGGGCGAGACCGCGAGCGGAGCGAGCGGTCGAGGGCTTCGGCGGAGGCGGTGCTGTGCAGGTGCGGCGCGGTGTAATGAGTGATTCGCACCGCGAGCGAACGTAGTGAGCGAGCGGGCCGACGACTGACCAACGGGAAGGAGGAGGCTTTTGATCCACATTTTGCCAGCGGAGCGAGCGCTAGCGAGCGGAGCGCAGCAAAAGGTGGGTTATAGGGAGTTCTTGATCTTCTTGAAGAAGCCCTCCTCCACCTCGACTTCCTCGCCGCCGGCCTCGGCAAAGGCTTCGAGCGCCTCGCGCTGGTCCTCGTTGAGTTGGTCCGGGGTGACGACCTGGACCTTCACGAAGAGGTCACCCTTCCCGCGTCGGCGGAGGCGGGGCATCCCCTTGCCGCCGAGCCGGAAGGTCTCGCCGCTCTGGGTACCGGACGGGATGTCCATCTCGACGGTGCCCGAGAGGGTGGGAACCTCGATCGAGGTGCCGAAGGTGGCCTGCGGGAAGGAGATCGCGGCGCGGTGGGCGAGGTCGTCGCCGTCGCGCTCGAACTCGGGGTGTTGTCTGACGCTGACCTCGATCAGGAGGTCGCCCTTCGGGCCGTTGTTCTCGCCGGGTGCGCCCTCGCGCTCCATCCGGAGGGTCTGGCCGTCGGCGATCCCCGCCGGGATATCCACCGAGAGCGTGGCCTCGTTGCGGACCCGGCCGTCGCCGCCGCAGGTGTCACACGACTCGGAGTAGAGGGTGCCGTCGCCGCCGCACCGCCGGCAGGTCTGGGTCTGCTGGACCCGCCCCAGTGCCGTCTGTTGGACCTGCGTGGTCTGGCCGCGGCCCTCACACTCGGGACAGGTCTCGGCGTCGGCGCTTTCGGGGTGGCCCGAGCCATCACAGTCCGGGCAGGTCTCGGGTCGGGCGACGGTGAACTGCTTTTGGACGCCCTCGGCGGCTTCTTCGAGTTCGATGGTGAGGCTCGTCCGGAGGTCACGACCCTGCTGTGGGCCGTTCCGTCCGCCGCCGCGGCCGCCACCGCCGCCGAAGAACTGCTCGAAGATGTCGCCCATGCCAC
>NZ_QZWE01000015.1:0-91803 GCF_003602035.1 Halococcus sp. IIIV-5B
AGGATGGGGAGGGTGGGAAGGGAAAAATAGCGCTGCTTTTGAACCGAAATCCTATTAGTCGCATTCCTGGTACCATATAGCATGCACGAAACGGACGTCATCACGACCGAAGGCGGGTTCGAGGCGGTCGGCCGCGGGGTGGCCGACGGAACCCGGGTTCCGGTCGAGGTTCGGGTCGCCGTCGACGACCCGTTCGACTCCTACCGCCGCGCTCGACGGGGCGGTGGGCAGTGGGACTTCTACCTCGAAACGACCGGCGGGCAGCCCGGCTGGGGCTACTTCGGGGTCGACCCGGTCGACCGGCTCGAAGTCACGACCGACGAGACGCCGACGCTCGCGGCGCTCGCGAACCGACTCGGCGAGGAGGAGCTCGCGCGTGGACCCTGCGACGTCCCGTATCCCTGCGGCGCGGTCGGCTGGCTCTCCTACGACGTCGCCCGCGAACTCGAAACCCTCCCGACGAGCGCGACCGATGACCGCGAACTGCCAACGCTTCAGCTCGGGGTCTACGACCGGGTCGCCGCCTGGGAACACGGCGGCGACCCGGACGACCGAACCACGCTCCGGGTCACTGCCTGCCCGCGGGTCGGTGGAGCCACGGTGACCGAGAGCGGCTCCGGGGCGAACGGAGCCGATCGGGCTGCGACGGCGTACGAGCGCGGGCGTGAGCGGGCGCTCGACCTGGTTCGGCGGCTGGTCGACGGCGACCCCGCGGTCGGGGAACCGCCGGTCGCCACCCGAACGGCGCGGTTCGAGAGCGACTGCGGTCGAGCCGCGTTCGCCGACCGGGTTCGACGCGTCAAGGAACACGTCCGGGACGGCGACACGTTCCAGGCCAACATCTCCCAACGGCTCGTCGCCCCGGCGGCGGTCCACCCCGTCGAGGCGTTCGCCGCCCTCCGGGACGTCAACCCGGCTCCGTACTCCGCCCTGCTCGAATTCCCCGGCGTCGATCTGGTCAGCGCGAGCCCCGAACTCCTGTTCGCCCGGGACGACGACCGCCTCTCGACCGAACCGATCGCGGGGACGCGACCGCGCGGTGCGTCCCCCGAGGCCGACGCGGCGTACGAACGCGACCTCCTGGCCGACGAGAAGGAACGCGCCGAGCACGCCATGCTCGTCGACCTCGAACGGAACGACCTCGGGAAGGTCTCCGAATACGGCTCGGTCGACGTCACCGAGTACCGCCGCGTCGACCGCTACTCAGAGGTCATGCATCTGGTCTCCCAGGTCGACGGGACGCTTCGAGGGGATGCGGGCCTCGCCGAGGCGATTGCCGCCCTCTTTCCCGGCGGCACGATCACCGGCGCGCCCAAACCCCGGACTATGGAGATCATCGAGGACGTCGAAGCCACCCGTCGCGGCCCGTACACGGGCTCGATCGGTATCTTCGGCTTCGACGACCGGGCGACCATGAACATCATCATCCGGACGCTGGTCCGCCACGGCGACGAGTACCACCTCCGCGCGGGAGCCGGGATCGTCCACGATTCGGTCCCCGAGCGGGAGTACGAGGAGACGCTCTCGAAAGCCCGTGCGCTCGTCTCGGCCGTCGACGAAGCCCTCGGTCGGACGGCGGACCTCTCGATCGAGCAGACGGACTCCAAAACCCAGCACGACGAAGCGGAGCGAGCGGAGAGCGAGCGAGGGGGGCCGGCGGCCCGATGACGATACTGGTCATCGACAACTACGACTCGTTCGCCTACAACCTCGTCCAGTACGTCGGCGTCCACACCGACGTCGTGGTCCGGCGGAACGATGCGATCGACCTCGCCGGGATCGACGCGCTCAACCCCGACGGGATCGTCGTCTCCCCCGGTCCGGGGAGCCCGGAGTCGGCCGGCGTCTCCGTCCCGATTTTCAGGGATCTCGACTATCCGACGCTCGGGGTCTGCCTCGGTCACCAGGCGCTGTGTGTCGCCAACGGCGCTCCCGTCGGCCACGCCGAGTCGGTCGTGCACGGGAAACCCTCGATCATCTCGCACGATGGAAGTGGGGTGTTTGCGGGCCTCCCGGACCGGTTCGACTGTGGTCGATACCACTCGCTCGCCGTGCGACGAGTGGACCTCCCGGATTCCCTGGTCGAGACGGCGACGACCCTCGACGAGGAGGCGGTCGTCATGGGCGTCCGTCACGTCGACCGGCCACACGAGGGCATCCAGTTCCATCCCGAGAGCGTGCTCACCGACGTCGGGGAGCAAATGATGGCCACGTTCTGTGACCGATGCGAGGGAAGTGACTCGTAGTATGGAGCGATACTACCACGTCGACGGGGAGCTCCGGCCGGCCGACGAGGCGACGGTGAACGTCCGTGACCGGGGATTCCTCTACGGCGACGCGGCCTTCGAGACCCTGCGGGCCTACGGCGGGACCGTCTTCGAGTGGGCGAGGCACCTGGAGCGGCTTCGCTCGACCGCGGAAACGCTTGGAATGGGCGATTCGGTGCCGGACGAGGAGGACCTGCGGGCGCGCGTCCGTGAGACGCTCAGCGCGAACGAACTGACGGACGCCTACGTTCGTCTCTCGGTCACCCGAGGCGTGCAGCCGGGGAAGCTCACCCCGGACCCCGACGTCGACCCGACGGTCGTCGCCATCGTCGACGGACTCCCCCGAGGGGGTACGGCGGGGACGTCCGTCTGGGACGACCGGGCCGTCGTTCGCACGGTCGAGACCCGCCGTGTGCCGGACGAAGCCGTCCCAGCGACCACGAAGACGCACAACTACCTCAACGGGATCCTCGCCCGGCTCGAACTGCGCCGGGCCGGAGCCGACCCGAGCGAACCATCGGACTCGACCGCCGACGAGGCGCTGCTCCGCGACGGGGAGGGATACCTCGCCGAGGGCACGACGAGCAACGTCTTCTTCGTCGCCGACGGCGTGCTTCGGACGCCGAATTCAGAGCGAGCGCTCCTCCCCGGCGTGACCCGGTCGGTCGTGCTCGACCTCGCCCGCGATTCGGCCGTCCCCGTCGAGACGGGACGGTACACGATTCGGGATCTCCAGTCGGCCGACGAGGCGTTCCTGACGAACACGACGTGGGAGATCCGGCCGATCGCCGCCGTCGACGGCGTCGAGTTCTCGGAGGGGTCGATAACCCGTCGTCTGCGGGACCGGTTTAACGAACTGGTCGAGGATCGGCACTACTGACCCCGCGGGATCCCGACCACCGAGAGGAAGTCGGCGAAACGTATAAGCCACCTGGAGAAGCGATCATAGTCGTCATGGACCAGCGCAACGCTTTCAGACGAACCGTCGAGAGCGGCGAGGTCGCCTTCGGCGCGCGAGCATCGACGTTCTCGCCGACGGTCATCGAAGTCTTTGGGGAATTGGGGTTCGACTTCGTCTGGCTCGATTTCGAACACATGGGTCCGAGCCCCTACGACAGCCGCGTCTTCGAGGACCTCACCCGGGCGGCCGAGGCCGGCGGGACGGAGCTGTTCGTCCGACTTCCGTCGGGCGACCCGTCCCTCATCCGGAAGGTGCTCGACGCGGGCGTCCGGACGCTTCTCATCCCCCGGGTGGACACCGCCGAGGAGATCCGGGAGGCCGTGGAAGCCACCCGGTTCGTCTACGACGGTGAACCCGGCGAACGGGGCATGGCGAGCGGTCGCGCCCGCAACTGGGGCAGCAGCGACGCCTACGTCAGAACCGAGGACGAAGAGGTGTGCATCGGAGTGATGGTCGAGAAGACCGGTGCCGTGGAGGCGATCGACGAGATCCTGTCGGTACCGGAGCTCGGCTTCGTCTTCGTCGGTCCCTCCGACCTCTCGGTGCAGTTGGGCCATCCCACGGACAAGACCCATCCGGAGGTGCTCGATACGATCGAGGGAATCGAGGCGGCCTGTCGGTCGGCAGGGGTCCCGATGGGGAAGATAGCCAACGAACCAGCGGCCATCGAGGACGCCATGCAAGCCGGCTATCGGATCGTTCGGATGGGCGGCGACCTCGCCTCGATCCGAACGACGCTCCGGGAACGGCTGGCGGCGGTCGAACGGGAGTGATCGACCCTGTTTCGGGCCGGATCATATTATGAGCATGGCGGCCGCGGGGGGAGCGCCATCGCCACCGGACCTGTTCGTGTCGGTGCGACGATTGATTTTTACGTGATTGGCCCGTTCCTTCACGTGGCCATGCAAAACGACTTGGCGACCGGCGCGGGCTGGAACGCCCTCTACGTCGACGGTGAGTGGACGGACGGTGAGAGCGGGGAGACGATCTCGGTCGAGGACCCATCGACCCGTGAGACCGTCGCCGAGGTCCCCGCCGCGACCGAGGCGGACGTCGATGCCGCCTACGAAGCGGCGGCGGCAGCACAGCACGAGTGGGGGGCACAGCCGCCGGCACGACGACAGGAGGTCGTCCAGCAGCTCATTGGGGTCATGCAGGACAACAGTGACGAGATCGTCGATCTCCTGCGGGACGAGGTGGGTGGTTCGGGGATCATGGGTGAGACCTCGATCCAGATCGCGGCCGACCACGCGAGCGAGGCCGCGACCCTCCCACGGCGGATGAAGGGCGAGTACGCCGACTCGAACATCCCGGGAAAGGAGAACATCCTCCGGCGTGGTCCGAAGGGTGTCGTGACGGTCATCTCGCCGTGGAACTTCCCGCTCAATCTCTCGATGCGCGCCGTCGCACCCGCCATCGCGGCCGGCAACAGCGTCGTGTTGAAACCCTCGACGGAAGCGCCGATAACGGGCGGGCTGCTCTTCGGCGCGCTCTTCGAGATGACCGACCTCCCGCCCGGCGTCCTGAACGTGGTGACGGGCCGTGGTTCCGAGATCGGCGACCGCGTCGCGGGTCACCCCGAGAGCGACGTCGTCGCGTTCACCGGTTCGACGGAGGTCGGCCAGCACGTCTCCGGGATCGCGGGCGAGAACCTCGCGGTGCCAGCGATGGAGCTCGGCGGCAACAACGCTCACGTCGTGACCGCGGACGCCGACCTCGACCGGGCGCTCGACGGGGCCACGTTCGGGTCGTTCGTCCACCAGGGGCAGGTCTGCATCTCGATCAACCGCCACATCGTCCACGAGGACGTCTACGACGAGTACGTCGACCAACTCGTCGACCGTGCGGAGTCCCTCGCCACCGGGAGCGCCCACGAAGCGGAGACGATAGTGGGACCGATCATCAACGAGTCCCAGCGTGACGAGATGCTCGACTACGTCGAGCGGACGATCGATGCGGGTGCCACGCTCGAAACCGGCGGTGGGACCGTCGACCTCGACGGGGTCGACGACTCGCTGGTGGTCGGACCAACGGTACTGTCGGGCGTGACCAACGAGATGGCCGCCGCCTGCAACGAACACTTCGGCCCGATAGCGCCGGTGATCCCGTTCTCGACGGTGGACGAGGCCATCGCGATCGCCAACGACACCGAGTACGGGCTCTCGGGCTCCGTTCACGCCGGCGATCTCGACGTCGGTATCGATATCGCCGAACGGATGGAGACCGGCAACGTCCACATCAACGACCAGCCGATCAACGACGAGGCACACGTCCCGTTCAGCGGTATCGGCGCGTCCGGCGTCGGAACGTACAACAGCGACGCGTTCCTCCACGAGGTCACCGAGACGAAGTGGATCTCGATCCAGCACGAGGAACGCGAGTACCCGTTCTAGCGCCTCCGGTCCCCGATCGGGGCCCGTCGTGCGGTGACGACCGGGTATCGAGTCGTCGTTAGGTGACGGAGTCCCTCCCTCACGAATAGCATCCATCCGCTGATATCGGATAAATGTCAAGAAAAGTTAGAAGTTGAGGCCGTTGGTGATCGCTGGCTGCTGATGGGTTTCGGTCGTCGTTTACGGGACCTCACGGTTCGGTCCCGTTCGACGAACGTAATGCCAGTAGCGTTGTTACGACCTCGTTGCAGCCGGGGAGATACAATGTCAGCGGAAGATTCTTGCATACGAGATTATCGGACCGACTCCCTATCGAAGGAACCGACCGCTGCTATCGGAAGACGAGGGAAACCCTTTCGAGACGAACGCTTATCGTCCCATCGAGCTAGGTATCACGGAATGGCACCGAAAATCCACTCCCTGGGCCACGTCGCGCTCGAAACCCTGGACCTTGACGCATCGCTGTACTTCTTTCGTGATTCGGTTGGGTTGGAGGAGGTCGCGCGGGTCGACGACACCGTCTATCTCAGGGGTGTCGACGAGTTCGACCACCACTCGCTCAGCCTGACCGCCGCCGAGGAACCGGGTGTCGACCACATCGGCTGGCAGACGGTCGACCACGAGAGCATCGCGGGGTTCGCCGACCGACTCGCCGACAGAGGAATCGAGATCACATGGCAGGATTCCGGGGACGAACTCGGGCAGGGAGAGTCGGTCCGGTTTGAGGTTCCTGCCGGTCACGTCTTCGAACTGTACGCCGAGATGGAGAAACCCGAACCGCCGGCCGAGCGCCGCTCGAAGCTCAAGAACAAGACGTACATCAGCGACGAAACGCGCTCGATAGCGCCCCGACGGATTGACCACGTCCAGATCTGGGACCCGGACGCGAAGGCCTGTGCCGACTGGCTCCAAGAGGTGCTGGGCTTTCGAGTTCAGGAGTACTACGACAACGCGGACGGGTCGCGATGGGGGACGTTCGTGAGCGCTTGCGGGACCAAGATCGAAGCCGCGGTGATCCAGCACGACGACGAAACCGACCCGGCCGCGCTCCACCATACCGCCTACAAGGTCGACCGTGGCGACGACCTCTTCGACGCCGCCGCCGCCATGAACGAACGGGACATCCCGACCGACGGGTTCGGCCAGCACTCCATCTCCCGTGGGAAGTTCCTCTACGCCCGTGACCCCGCAACCGGACACCGCATCGAGTTCAACGCCGGCGGCTACCTCGTCTTCGACCCCAACTGGGAACCCATCGCGTGGCAGGAGGGCGACCTCGAGGACCGGCAGTGGATCGGTGGTCTCCACGGCGACGGGAAGGTCTCCTACTGACGACGGCAGCACGCACTCGATAGTGGACGGGCGTCGAAGGGGAACTGGTCGGCGAGGTCGCCGACCGTTTCGTGTCAGTTCGTACCACTGCACCGAAACCACTAATACCGACTGCGGCCTTGCGTTCGAACGTGTTCAGCAAGATAGACCACATCGAGATCGAGGCGAGCGACGCGGACGAGATGGCCGATTTCCTGAAGACGCTCGGCTACGAGGAGGTGCGCACCACCGAACACCACGGGACTTCGTACGAACTCCAGCCCGCGGACTGGGAGGGCCCGATCATCGAACTCCACACCGTCGCGGGCGAGGAGACGCCGGGTATCAACCACATCGCCTTCGCGACCGACGACATTGAGGACGTCACGCAGACCCTAAAGGACGAGGACGTCGATCAGGTCTCCGATCCCTACTACGTCGAGAAGACGGGTCGGACGATCACCAACTTCCGAGACCCCGACGGTCGCCGGTTTCAGGCGGTCTCGTCCGAGGAGTAGCCAACTACACGACCGGGTCTTCGTTTATCGTGAGTTTGCCGATAGGTGGGAGCGAAGCCACGGGCATCGCTGGAAACTCGACCAGTATCGCCCGCTCTGCTCGCTGGGGGGACTTTTCCCGACGGGGATGAGTTCCTGGCAGTGTCTCTGTACGATGGTGTGCTCGCACCAGACAAGAATATCTGAGGCCACCGTGCCGACGACATCGCGTGCAGCAAGAGGTCGGCGTCGGTCTCGGTGAGTGTCACGGGACGGTGGTAACAGCCGCTCGTGAAACGGTGCCAGCAGATAACCAGGGTATTCGTTTCGTTGAACGACTCGTGGTAGCACATCGAACAAGTCGGATCTATCGCCAGAAGTTTTCGACGACCGACCCGATCCGGTGTCGGTGTTCTCGTTCTCGGAAGGTGCAGTTCGATCTGCTCAATCGAATGAGCCGACAAGTATCGATTTTTCAGCAGTTCTGTATCGCTTGTGGTCCCCTTCTCAATGCGATTTCCCTCCCCGTGAGAACTGACGACAGCTATGGGATACTGTGCAAGTATTTTCGACTCGTCTCTGAACAACTATCCGAAATTAATCTCAAAATTTTCAGTCTGTAATTGTCTGGAGATCGGTCGTCACTCCGGGATACAGCAAGGTTGTCGTCGATGAGCAGGTCGTCAACGTTGTGGCTGCTGCTGTGACTTTGAGTGCTGTCACCGATTTCAGGTGCGCTCGTTTCACTCCGTACGAACGGTATCGCTCTATTTCTCGGGATAACTCGATCCAGTCGGGAGGAGCTCTCGTCGGAGGGTGCTCGTTACTCTTCGGCCGGGCGCTGGAGATCCTGGAGGCCGTGGGACAGCAATCGGTGGGCGATCATCACCAAGCCGTTCGAAAAGCCGCGGCCGTACACCGCCCGGTCGGTCGGTCCGTCGTACTCGCCGGGTACTCGCGAACTCACGAGGAGTGCGGTCCGGTCGACCATCAACAGTACTCCGACCGAGACGTCTTCTCGTTCCGTGGTGGGCTTTTCGAGCCACGTGAGCCCGCTTTCGAACACCGTCGCCCCTGGGACACGACGCTGAATCGCTTCGCGTGCTTCCGACCGCATCGCGCCGATGACGACGTCGACCCCAGCATCGGCGGCCTCTCGGAGGGTTCCGTAGAGCTCGTCGGTGAGCACGGCTCTCGATCCGACGACTATGACTACCTCCCCGTTTCCGGCGCGTATCATCTCGTTCGCACGCGCCGCGATCGAGGACGCACCGGTGAGGGACCAGACCTCGTGTGCATCTCGGTCGTCGCTTCCCGCTCGACTTCCGATACCGTGAAGCGCCTGGTCCAACTCGTCGATGCGGGACGAGTAGCGGTCCGCGAGAACGGTGACTGCCTCGTCGACCCCGACGGCGCGGAAGTACTGTGGATTTCCCTGGTGGACCTCCACCAACCCCTGGGATTCGAGTACGCGAACGGCCTCGTAGACGCGGGTACGAGGGACGTCCGATGTCTCACTGATCTCCCTCGCCGTCCCGGACGGGAGCCTCGTCAGTGCCGTGAAACACCTCGCTTCGTACTCCTTGAGACCGAGGTTCTGCAACAGTTCGATCGCCTTCTCTTCGACGGCGCTTGTCATGATCCAACCACCGTCTGACCAGTTTCCCGCAGACGTGTATATATTTTCACTCCGAGACGTATGCTTTTTCTGAGAAGGTACGCACAGGATGGACGGCCCCATCGAAAGCCGATCCCGACTGTAACCCGGATCCTCACAAAAGTACTTAGTAAGCGAACAAGAAGGGACGGGCGGCACGCCGATCGGCACTTCCAACCACCGTGCCGGCCGGCGTGCCACCTATCGTACCTTCGGGGTGCCTCTCGAAGCGGGAGCCCACAGCGTATCGAACACACCGCTTTCGAGGAGGTTCGAGAGGCCGCGACGGAGGCGTTCGGAGGCTGCCTGGTCGGAGATACCACACTCGGCGGCGAGCTCGACCATGCTGGTTCGGCGTGGAACCTCGAAGTAGCCACGTTCGACGGCCAACGCAACGATCTCGCGTTGCGATGGGGTCAGCGGCTGGGAGCGACGGTCCGAACCCGTGCCGGCATCGGTCAGGCTGCTCAACGAGAACCCCATCCCCCGTTCGGAGCACCGTTCCCGATACGTCCGCAAGGCCTCCTGGTCCGGGAACTCCATCCGGGTCGTCGCACCGTGACGCGTGACGGTCGAGGCGAGGAGCACACCACCGACGGCGGTCCAGTCCCAGTACGTGGTCGTCGAGGCGGGCAGACGGAGCTGGCAGCGTTCCCGGCCGTCCTCCGAACGGAGGTGCCGGATCATCGTCGCGGTATCCGACCGTTCGAGCTCGGCTTCGAACGCCGGCCAGTGGTCCGTCTCGGCCCAGAACGTCATCAGGAGGGTGTCGGGAGCGCACGCCGCTACCTGCTCGATCTCGAGTCGGAGGTCGGACACCCGTTCGAAGAACGGGTCGTACACCGGGGTATCGAGATGGTAGGTCGCGACGAGACTCATCCCCTCGTCACTCCCCTCCACCCCGCTCGGTGTCGATGACGAGGCTGTTCGAACGCACGAGTCACGGGTTTCGGTGTGGAGATCGCCGTCCACTGCGTTGCATACACCATTCCAACCACCTCTTGAGCCCGATCGGGACAGCTACCTTCCACCCTCCAGTTACATTGTATGTGGGTTTTGTCATGCAGTTCCGGAATCCACGAGATTGTGCGCCGTCTGGCGATTTTCTTTCTTATCCGTTCCGCTCGTGCAACCATCGTCTGATGAAATCGTTCGAACGCACAATTTCAACGTCCAGATTCCGGAAACTATCGTTGGTGGTTCTGGGTTCGTCTCGATATTTAGTGCTCGGACGTGAAACGTCCGGCTACCAACGGACGGACGGTGTGGAACACCCGCCGCTGACGAAACGATTATGCTACCGCTCGCGTGTACCTCTGTGTGCATCACGATGAACGGCGATGAATTCGAACGGCAGCTTCGGCAGCTCGTCGAGACGGCGGAGGAAGACGACGTCCCGCTTCCCGGCTGCTACGACATCCGGCGTTCCGGGACGCACGACGGACGTCTCCAGATCGAGATCACGGAAGTCGCCGATTACAGCCGGTCTCGGACACCGTCGGACGACTAGCTCGTAGTCCGGTACCGGTCGGGGAGTACGCCATCGCTCGAAGGCCGTGCGGTCTCCATTGTCACCCATGTCGTCCCTTTTTTACCCTGCCGCAACAGGGAAGACTAGGCGCGAAGACGGCGGAAACCGACCTGTGGCGTGGTTCGCCGTTCGAACCGCTCTGGCATCACCCAGGTACCGCCCGTCGCGCCCACCAACACATGACCAATACCGGATCACACGAACGTCAGCTCCTGATGTGCGAGAGCTGTGGCGTCGTTCGCCCCGTCTCCAGCACGGGAGGCGAGCCGGTACTCCACAGTAGGGAACGAGGCGGACGATGTGACGAGTGCGGGTGCAACGAACTGTCCGCCGTGCTTCTGTGACTACCGTTCACGGGGATGGGGAACTTCACTTCTCCAAACGAGAGGTGCTGGCGGACGATATCCGGTCTCGTCCGTGACCCCGACGAGGCTCGGTGACCACCGAAACCCCGGTGTAGGTCGGTCGACACTTCGGCTTGGACATTCATGTTTCGGGACTATGGAACGTCGGGGTTCGGTCTCGGTGGGAGGAGACCAGATGCCACGATGTCAGAACTGCAGTGGGTTCGTCACCAAGCAGTACGTCCGTGTCTTCGCACCGACGGGCGCGGACACCGTTCGGGTTTGTCCGCAGTGTGAGAGCAAACTCCGGGATGGAGCTGACGTCCGTGAGGCTCGTTCGTAGTCGACGACCGGAACGGCGAACCGAACCGGCGGTCCCGAGCCGCCTAAATAGGGCATTGCGATCCAGCAGTCACAGTCAATACGATCTCGTCCCGTATTGAACAGTAGCTCACGAGGGGAGCACCGTCGCGCGCACACTTCGACCGGTATCCATCGGCGAGGGTTCTAGAGGTGGCCGACGGACCCGCCGCTGACGCCGCGCTTCGTGCGCCCGTTCCGGCGGGAGCGAACTGGAGGGAAACGTGATGGGGGAAAACCACGAGGACCGACCGTCGACGGGGAGGGAACTCATACTGGAACGGTACGAGTGGGAGATCGCCCCGAGCGAGGACGGCTGGAAAGTCATCCCGAACGGAAGCGACCGAAGCCGTGTCAGGGACGAAGCCGTAGAGCTATCCGAACTTGAACGAATGGTCGCGCCCATACTCGGGTTCGTGGTCGCAACGTTGCTCCTGATCACGTTGGGGTACTTCCTGCTCTCCACGGTCGGGTAGTCGGACGGTCCTCGACGAACGGGGCTCATAACTGTCCGGGAAGGTCAAGCAAGCGCTTACCACCGGGGAACGCGATTCCCGTGTATGGTCGGGTCGAACACACCCACTCGTTTCGAGGTCGCCAGGGGTGCCGACGGGCACTGGCGGTGGCGATTCGTCGACGAGAACGACACGCTCGTCGCCAAGTCCTGCCGAGGCTACACCTCCAAACAGGAGACGGTCCGGGACCTGCGGAGCCTCCAAGCCAACGCGTCGAGCGCACCGGTGGTCCTTCCGGAGGACTCCACCCCGTGAGCGCGGTCCGTTTCATCCGATAGCTCTCCGTCCCGAGGGGGAACTCGGACTGTCGTCCTCGACGGGTTCCGTCGCCCTGTCCGTGGCTGGCTCGGGAGTGATCGAATCGAACACCGACTCATACCCCCCATCACCTACCGGTGTCGTCCGTCCGACGTCGCGTCGTCTACTGACGTTCCCGGACTCGCTAATACTACCTCCCGATACCGGGGTCGTGTGTGGAATTGAACCGGTGAATGAACCGGAACGAACGATCCGTTTGGATCGAGAACTGTCTTGTCTCCGGCCCACCCCCGACTATCGATAAGAAGCGAACAACGTCACTTAACGAAACGACAACCGACCTCGATGGATCAACCAGTCCCGTTTTATCCAATACGTGTGACGTTATCGGTACCCATAGTTAAGTGCAAACTTCCCGTACGGACGGGTAGCGTTACCACAGGAGCCATCATGGACCCAAACGAACGAAACCGGGACCGCGACGCCATCGGCTCGGTCTCGGCAGGTGTATTCGAGGCGAGCACGGGGAGAGCAGTGAGAACCCTCCAGTACGTGTTCTGGGCGATCCCGGGGATGCGTCCCCGGGCAACGAAACGGAACGTCCTGGTGGTGCTGGTCGGACTGCTCGCGCTCGGGATCGTTCTCTCCATCGCCCTCGGTCTCGATGTACAGCAGTGGATACCGCTCGCCAGGTAGTGGGACGACAACGGCGAGTGCTCGGCCCCGACGTACTCAGCGAGGCCGACCGAGACGGAGCTTCTGCTGGCTGTGGAAGTAGATGAGGCCCGAGATCAGGAACAACACGACGAACCCGCCGGCCCACACCGAGACCGGGAGGGCTGCGAACAGGGGCATCCCGAGGCTCGAGAGCGAGACGACGACCAACGAGACCAGCCCTATCACGAAGTAGTAGGTCGCGTACGGCACCCCCTCGTTCGGGACGACCTCCATGTAGACTTCGACCTGGTGAGCGTCGTTGAGGAGGTGGACGACCTTCCGGTTCTGCTCGTACTGGATGATCCCCAAGTCGTCGAGCTTCGGGAGGTGGGTCTGGTGCAGCGAGTTGTAGACGCTCTCACGCTTGCTGCGTGGCGGCGGTGACTCCCCCGTCTCGATGCTCGCCAGCTCTTCGGACAGCTCCCGCAGCGTGACGGTCTCGTCCCGGCTTTTGAGGTACTTCAGCGTTCGCGCCCGCCTCCTGTTCCGCAGCACGTCGTGTATCTCGTGTTCGGAGAGTTGGTGTTTCGTTGACTCTAACATGGTTTTCGGTGGGGTGTCGTCCAGATCGCTCGATCGAGCTGTCTCCAACGGACGGTGGCGCTCCACCGAACCGGTTCGGCCGGAAGCGCCCGTTCGTTGGTTAAGCCAGCCATACCCCCATACATAGATAACATAAATGCTTAGCTGTCAAGGGTATTTATGTATGTGTGGGTGAATATCACGAGATTTGAGAGGTATTCCATCCACAAAATCCGAAAAAGTATGCGCATATCGCCCTATTTGTAAGAGCTATCGTTCTATACTAACTGATCGATCGATATAGATTATCGGTCGCTAGCGAGAATCGACGGTAGGGAATCGGGATCGCGTTCGGGAGGGTCACGACCGTCCCCCTCGATGGAACCCGGTCCGACGGCCGCGTCCGTGCCACGGAACGGACGGTTACGCCGACACAACGGCTCAATGAACGGCCGGGTGCTGGGTTGAGTGGCTGCATAGGTAAGTCGTTCCCGGGCGGAACGAGAGTCGATGATCGGCCCGTACCCGAACACCAGTCGTCGGTCCACGAGACGATGAAGGTCCTCTACGTCCTCTCCCAGGACAGCGGCGGCCTGCCGCACTACGCCGCGGAGCTCGCGAACGCGATGTCCCGCCACGCCGAGGTGGTCGTGTTCAAACCGTTCGAGACGACCGCCGACGACCTCTTCGACGACGCCGTCGAGTGTGTCGAGGCGTTCGAGAACATCGACATCGCGGCGACGGACCTCTACGCCGGCGACTGGAGCCCGGTGGCGGCGTTCCGGGCGGCGCTCTCCTACCGGACCCTCGCCCGCATCGAAGCGTTCGATCCCGACATCGTACACTTCACCTCGCCGGCCAGCATGTTCCCGCAGGTCCAGCTGTTCACCGCGCGCTACGGCATCGACGACGACTATCCCGTGATCGAGACCTACCACGACGTCCTCCCCAACAAGCTCCTCCGCCGTGGCGAGGAGCTGGCGGCGAGCGAACCGCTCTCGAACGCGATCCTCGACAACGTGATGAAGCTCGGACACCGGGCGCTCCCGGCGCTCGACCGGGCACACACCGTCGTTCACACCGAGACGAACCGCGACACCCTCGTCTCCAACGGTTTCGACCAGTCAAAAATCTCCGTCGTTCCACACGGAATGTACGAGATATTCTCGCAGTACGACCACGCCGACGTCTCGGTCGAACCGCGAACGGTCCTCTGTTTTGGACAGATCCTCCCGACGAAAGCCCACGACGTCGTCGCGAAGGCCATCCCGTTGGTGGCCGACCGCGTCGGCGACGTCACCTGCGTCATCGCCGGCTCCGGCGACCTCCCGGCGGACGCGAAACGGGTGATCGACGCCCATCCTGATCTGTTCGAGGTCGAGAACCGCTTCGTCCCCAACGAGGAGGTCGGCGCGTACTTCCGCCGAGCACGGGTCTCGGTCCTCCCCCACCAGCGCCAGAACGGCCACAGCGGCGTGATGACCATCTCGTACGCCTACGGGACGCCCGTGGTCGCCGCCGACATCGCGGACTTCCCCCGACTGGTCGAGGAGAGCGGCTGCGGGCTCGTCGTTCCGATGGACGACCCCGAACCGCTGGCCGACGCACTCGCGACCGTTCTGACCGACGACGACCGCTGGGCGGCGATGCGACGGAACACACAGCGCCTCCGCGAGGAGTTCTCCTGGGAGAACGTCGCGCGCGAACACGTCGCGATCTACCGAGACGTGCTCGACGACCGGCCGGAACGCCCCCTCGCCGCACAGCAACGCTCCTAACATGCGCCCCTGGCATCGCCACATCGTCGCCGACCAACGACCCTATGAAAGATAGCATGAACGTCGTCCAGATCCCCCACGTCTACCGCCCGTCGCTCGGCGGCGTCGAGAACTACGTCTACCGGCTGAACCGCTCGCTCGAAACGCGCGGATACGAGACGGCGACGATCACGACCGACGTCAGCCTCGCAAACACGGACTCGCCGCTCGACCCGCAGGCCGACGTCGCCTACTGCGAGACCGACTTCACGGTGTTCCGGAACCCGTTCTCGCTCGACCTCCACCGCCGCGTCGAGCGGAGCACGGCGGACCTCTACCACCTCCACAACCTCGAGTTCTTCTCGACGGTCGAAGCCGTCCACGCGCTCCCGGCGGACGCCCCGTCCGTGCTGACGGTCCACGGATTCCGTCCGTCACCGGATAGTTTCCTGCAGCGCGCGCTCACGGGGCTCTACCACCCGGTCGCGGCGTACGTCCTGAACCGCGTCGATAGAACGGTCGTGCTCGGCGCGACCGAGAAAGCGGCGCTCGTCGACGCGTTCGACGTCGATCCGGCGACCGTCGACGTGGTTCCGAACGGTATCCATCCCGCGGAGTTCGAGGTGAGCCACGACCGCGTCACGGCGTTCAACCGCCGGTACGGCCTCGATCCGGAGACGCCCACCATCCTGTTCGTCGGCCGGATGGTGCCCCTGAAACGCCCGCACCTCCTCGTCGACGCGCTCGTCGAGTACCTCCCCGACCGCGACCTCGATGCGGTGGTCGTCGGCACCGGCAGCGGCGAGTACGAACAGGCGGTCCGCGAGCGGGCGGACGACCGGGTTCACTTCCTCGCCAACTTGCCCTTCGACGAGCTGAAGGCGGCGTACCACGCCTCGGACCTGTTCACGCAGCTCTCCGGGGCTGAGGGACTGCCGACGGTCGTGCTTGAAGCGATGCACGCGGAGCTCCCCGTGGTCGCGACGTCCGTCGGCGCGCTCCCGGACGTCCTGAGCCATCGCGAGAACGGCTGGCTCCTCGACGCCGCACCCGAGGTCAGCGACGTCGCCGAGGCGATCCGGTTCTACCTCGACCATCCGGACGAACGGCGACGGGTCGGTGCGCGGAACCGCGAACTGGTCTACGACCGATACGACTGGTCGCACGTCGCCGACGGCATCGTCTCGACGTACGAGCGCGCGCTCGATTGAAATTTTATAATCCGTGCCGACCCGCTACTGTCCGGCCATCTCGGTCCCCGAACGGCCACCGATCGGGAGCTGATTGAGAACTCCACGGACGAACGGGGCAGGGTCGTCGAGGTGGAGGTAGTCGAAGTGTGGCTGGTCGTAACACGACGAGAGGACGTCCCACACGGCGGTCCGGAAGCTGGGCGGCTCGATGGCGGGGTAGCGCTTCCGGAGGATGCTCCAGAGGTATTGGAGTTCGCCGAAGAGGAGGTGGTTGCCGGCCCCCACCTCGTACTCCGTCTCGATACGGTCCGGCTCGCCCGTCGCGAGCGACCAGTGTGCGGAGGGGAAGTCGGCCCCCGCGATGACGTCCATCTCGATCGACGCCCAGACGCGGGGGTTGATCTCGGTGAACTTGTACTCGCCAGTGTCGGGCTCTTTGAGGAACTGGACCGAGGCGAGGCCGTGCCAGTCGAGGTGGTCGAGCATGGCTCGTCCCAGCTCCTCGATCGCCGGGTCGTACATGGTCTCCCGGTAGACACTCGCCCCGCCGGCGTAGGACTTGCCGCGGACCTGGCGTTTCTGGCACGTCAGCACCGACTCTCCCTCGTCGTAGAGCCCTCTGAAACCGTACTCGGTACGGGTGTCCCGAACGAGCTCCTGGACGATCGGGACGTGGTCGGGGACGTGACGGCCGCTCTTGTGCATCGTCTCCTGTATCGCCTCTAAGTCGGGTTCGGTGCCGGCGGCGGTGTAGATCACCTCCATCTTCCCCTCACACTCGTTCTCCGAGAGCGAGTCCACGTAGTCGTGCGTGAGGATCGAGTACCTGGGTTTGACGATCAGCTCGCGGCTCCAGTCGTCGACCTCGTCGAAGGAGTACGTCTCCGGGATGGTGACCCCGGCCTCACGTGCGGCTTCGGCCTGTCGAAGCCGGTCGTGGACCGTCTCGACCTGCTCGAAGGAGGGCCAGAGCGCGACGACGTGCTTCTCGAACTGGTCGCGATACTTCCCGAGGACGTAGCTGTCGACCTCTCGGTGGGGAACGATCGTGTAGACGTCCGGCCGTTCGGCGAGCGAGAGCAGGGCGTCCCTGTAGGCAAGGAGGTCGTCGTATGGGGAGGGGACGATAACCGTCTCATCACAGTACCGGGACGCGAGCGCCGGTCGGTCCCGGCGTTCCGAGACCGCGATGGTGTGGACGCCGCGTTTCCCGAGCGAGCGGAGACACGAGATGCTGCTGCCGGAGTCGTTGATCGGGAGCAGTACCGAACGACCATCGGTTTGCGATTTCATTCGTGGATCCCAGGGACAGCGACCTCATAGCTATGCAGTCGTTTGAGCTATCGCCCGAGCGGATCGCCCGAGGGACACCGAACCAAACCCGGAATCATCCGCACGTTCGAGTCGTCCCAACGACTGAATCGAACCGGCAACCGGGGTCGAACACATCGGTAGATGTCAGCGATGTGCGTGAACGAAGTAGACGTCGGAGCGTCGGTCCGCCGGCCCGCCGAGGTGGGTGAGCGAGTAGCCCGCCGCCCGGAGGAACGCCTCGACGTCCTCGGCGGTCGTTCCGTACCGACGGCACTTCGCCGGGTGGACTTCGAGGGAGATCGATTCGACGGTGTCGAGCAGATCCCCCAATCCGCGGAGGACGAGGAGCTCCGCGCCCTGGACGTCGATCTTGACCACGTCCGGTGGCGCGAATCCGTCGGCGAGGAGGTCTTCTCCCCGACGTGTCTCGACCGTTCGACCGACGCCGTCGGGCGCGAGATAGTGATGGCCGCCGCCGGCCTCGACGGTCTCGGACGCGAGGGTCGTCGTTCCGTTTTCGTCCGCGAGCGCTATCGGCGACACCGTCCAGCATTCGGCGGGGGCGGTGGCTTCGAGATTGGTTCGGAGCCGTGACCGATTCACCGCCTCGGGTTCGAACCCGACGACCTGGCCGGTGGTCAGCGCGTTCGCGACGAAACAGGTGTACGTCCCCACGCACGCCCCGACGTCCCAGACCGTCTCGGTGCCGTCGAGGTCCGAGAGCAGCGTCGCGATCAGATCCCGCTCGCCACCGAGCGTCGTCGCTCGGCGGTACTCCGCCACCGTCGAGATCCCGAACCGAACCGTCTCGCCGGCGACCGTCGTCTCGACGGCATCGCCGGCCATCGCCGCCCGAGCCGTCCAGTAGGCCGTCTCGGCACGCCAGTAGACCGCCGTGACGAACGGCGGAACCCCGTACTTGGCGGCCAGCCGATACGGGGTGTTGCGCAGTCGGTCTTTCCTCGTGCTGGTATCTTGCATTTCGATTGGTCGGTCGATTAGGCGGGAGCGAGCGGCCCCGTTCGCAGGAGTCGCCCTCTGACGCGTTCGGCGGTCTCGCCGAGCGCGTCCGTCGCTCCGCCGCCGGCGGCCAGCCGGTCGTTGCCGCCCGCCCCGCCGCCCGCCTCGTCGGCGATCTCGCGACCGATAGCCGTCGCGCTGAACTCGTCCGCGAGGGCTTCGTCGACGGCGACGGCGAACGAGCCGTCGCCGTGGGCGACGACGAGGGTTATCCCCTCGCCGTCCATCGCGCGCTTCGCGAGCGCCCGTGCGTCGGGGAGCTCCCCGTCCGCGAACTCGACCACGCGAACGGTCGGGTCGTCACCGTTCGGTTCCCCGCCGACCGAGCGGTCGTCCGAGAGCGACCCCCACCACGAATCGGCCCATCGCGCGCGGACGGCATCGAGCTCGCGCCGCAGGTCACGTCGTTCGTCGTCGAGCGCGGTCACCCGGTCGGGGAGGTCCTCGACCCTCGCGTCGAGCCGTTCGGCCGCTTTCCGTGCCGCGCGTTGGGTCTCACGATCGACGTCGTTCGTGTTCGACTCCCAGTCCCTGCTCACGGTCAAGCTCTCGCGGACCGTTCGTTCCCTGCGCCGCCAGTAGAGTGTCGTTCCGACCAGTGCGATGCTCGACGCCAAACCGACGAGTGTGGTGTTATTCATGGATGAATCCCTTGAGTTTCGGCCCCACGGTGGGGTGCGTTATCAGCGGTGCCAACCGGGGCGTGATCGTCGCGAGCCGTCCGTAGCTTTCGAGCGAGGCTCGCCCTGCCCGTTCGGGTGGACTGACGAAGCTCACAAGCGGGTAGTCGAAGCCGCCGAACTGCGCTTTGAAGCCGTGAACGCTGGAGCCGCGCCGCGACCGCCCGAAGTCCACGACCGAGCGACCGGCGCGACAGGCCCGTTCGATCGACTCGACGTAGAGCAGGTGGTTCGGTCGGTGGTCCCAGTGGGCGCGCTTCGAGGCCGGGGTCCACACCATCGTGGTGTCGCCCCACTCGAAGAGGAACACGCCGGCGATCGGTTCGCCCGCGCGCTCGGCGAGCAGAACCGTTGCGGCGTCCCCGAGACCGTCGACGAGCGACGCGAAGAACGCCTCGGGGAACTGCGGGCTCCCGAGACGACGCATGGTTTCGAGGTACAGCGGGTAGAACTCGGCGACCGTCGCCTCGGTCACGGTGACGCCGTGGTCGCGGGCGGTTCGCACGCACCGGCGGACGTCCTTCTCGAACGTCGACTCCCAGAGGGTCTCGAACGACCGATCGAGCGACAGCCGGATCGACGACCCGGTCGGAACCCCGCCGTAACCCGCCTCGTTGTACCCGCTTACGCCGCTCCAGCCGGCGTCCTTGACGATACGGGTGTCGCCGTCGAGCCCGGACAGGACCGACGTCGCCGAGATGTCCTCGTCGACCAGCGGAAAGCCGTACTCACAGAACGGGTTGACCACGCTGTGGCCGACGCCCTCGCGGACGCTGAACCCCGGGATCATCCCCCGGGTCGCGCCGGAATCGGGGTCCGTCAGGAGGCGGTGTCGGGGCTCGTACCCAAACGTTGTCTCGACGGCGTCCGCCCACTCCGGAGTGTGAAACACCGTCGCGTCGGGGTGGTCATCGACGACGGACCGCCACTCCGGCGACCGGGTGGACACCGGCTCGATCCCGACGTCGCTCCCGTCGGTCGTCGTCCGGCTCATCGCTTACCCCCGATCCTGATCGGCGCGGTGCCGTCGATAGCCATCCCGCCGGGGTCGGCGTACTCGTCTGCGACGGCACCGGCCGTCCCGAAGGTGAACTCGTCGAGCAGCGCTTCGAGCTTCGCCGCCAATCGCTCGATCCCGTGGAAACTGACGAAGCGTGCGTGTGCCGGTATTGGAGCGTGTGCGGCCGCGAACCGAACGGCCGGGTTGAACTCCCACGGGTGGAAGTAGATCGTCGCCGGATACCCGCGTACGTTGAGGTTCCGTATCCCGCGTTTCACGGGCCAGGTCGGGAGCACTCGCGCGTAGAACCCGCCGGCGACCGGCAGTCGGAGACGGGGGTGGAACACCGCGAGCGGCAGCTCGACGAGCCGACCGTCGGCACTGTCATCCGGATCAGTGAACGGTGCCCGCGGGTCGAGGCGGTAGGGCCGAACGGGTGCGTCGGCCACACCGTACATCGGGGTCTTGACGGGGAAGACGCTGGAATCGTACCGATAGCCGGCGGTTTCGAGCGCCTCGATGGCCCACGCCGTCCGGGGGGTCACCGAGAAGTTCGGCGCACGGAACCCCGCCGGCCACGTTCCGGTCGCGTCGTGGATGGCGACGGCGCTCGCTTCGAGCTCCGCGGCGAATGCATCCCTGTCGAGTTCGAACAGCGGCCGGTGGGTGTGGCCGTGTGAGCCGACCTCGTGGCCCGCATCCGCGATCCGTGCCACGAGGTCCGGTCGTTCGCGGGCCAGTTCGCCGACGACGAAGAACGTCGCCCGGACGTCGAATCGGTCGAGGATAGCGAGAACGCGTTCGATCGATGCCTCGACGTGTGTCGCCGGGTCCATCACTCGCTCCCGAAGCAGCGTCGCCGAGTACCAGTGTTCGACGTCGAACGAGAGGACGTTCGTCACCGCGTCGCTCATCGAATCCTCCCGTCGATCCCGGCGTTCTCGAAGTAGGTGCTGAGCGAGTGGAGGACGATCGCGGTGAAGCACGCGAAGATACCGACCAGCACGAGGAACACCGCGCTGAGCGAGAGCCCGACCGGGAACGTCCCCGACTGGACGTAGCTGATGACCGCCCAGTACCCGACGCCCAGCCCGCCGAAGGTGAGCGAGAAGCCCGGCAGCGCGAGCGCCGTGAGCGGGCGCTCGCGTTCGATGGTCTTCAGGATGTTCTGGAGGAGGATCATCCCGTGGGAGAGCGGGTCCTGGCTGCTCGCGTTCGCCACGTCGTAGGTGACCGTGATCGGGACCTCCTCGACCGGGTAGTCGTGGTGGTGGATGTGATAGAGGATGTCCGTGCTCGCGTCCATCCAGTCGCCGATGGTCATGTCCTCGGCGAGGGTCTCGATCGCCTCCCGGTCGTACGCCCGAAAGCCGCTCTGGGTGTCGCTCATCCGCGAATCCGCCCGCACGATACCCATACTCAGGTTCGTGAGCACGTTGATGACGCGGAGCCCCACGCGGCGGTAGAACGGCGCGTTCGACACGGCACCCTCCACGAACCGACTGCCGATGACGAGCGGGGCGTGCGTGGTGGCTTGCGCCCTGACGAGCCGGGGAACGTCCGCGGGGTCGTGCTGGCCGTCGGCGTCGAGGACGACGAGATGGGCCGCGTCGTACTCCTTCGCGGTCTCGAAGGCGGTCTTGAGGGCCGCGCCGTAGCCACGGTTCCGGTCATGGGTGCTGACGACCGCGCCCGCCTCCGCGGCCCTGGCTCCGGTGCCGTCGTCGCTTCCATCGTTCACGACGAGCACCAGATCGGCGTGGTCGGCCACCCGCCGTACCACGTCGGCGATCGTCGCTTCCTCGTTGTACGCCGGGATCGCTACCATCACGTCGCAGTCCGCGCCCGCCCACGCCGAGTCAGACGTCCGTACGGTCGGCTGCCGGCCGTTCTCGGCGCTCTCGTTTTCGAGGGGACGAACCCGGCCCGAAGGGTGGTCGTCGTCGATGATGTCGACGGTCGAACCCACCCCCTCGCTCGCGGAAACGCCGTCAGCTGTGTGTTCGCTCATTCTCCTCCGGGCCGTCGTTGACCGTATCGGATGATAGATATTCTCCAATTGTGTGTTTCTGAACGGGGTATTTGAGAACGAACGCACACCCAAACGCGAAATTATTCCACAAGTCGGGTAGATAGTTGCGAATAGAACGTATGAACTGAAAGGATAGAACAACGGATAGATCTCGATGGCACAACCAAGGGAGACATCGAACCAACCGACAGGACCGTCGTCGTTTGGACCGAAGCACGGGTCTCGCTTTCGATCCTGAAACACGAGTGAGCGGACACACACGCGGAAGGGATGAGCATCGAGCGGCTGGGACGTTCGTCAGTGCCCCTCGGCACACCTCGTTCGACACGCGATCCTCGTGACGACCGGCGGGTCTCCGTGTTCGCACCGGTCCCACGAATCGGACCGGGCGTCTACAGCGTGTCGTCCGAACGGGTTCCGAGAACCGTTCCCGTTCGTTCTATGACTCGTTCAACGGGACAATAGTCAATCAGTCCGGAGAACGATCGTCCGCAATGGCCCGGGAGCGTCTCTCGATCGGACGGCGAACGTTCCTGGCACTCGTCGCCGCGGGCAGCGGTACCGTCGCCGCCTGTTCGTCGCCGAACCGGCCTACCGAACGACTTTCCACGGAGACCCAAATGTCGAACCTCGATCGCGTATACGAGATAACGGAGAACTACCACGTCGGACCGAAACGAGACCGCCCGCAGCCGGGCGACGCCGAGGGAACGATCTGGGAGACGACCGACCCGGGTCCGGCGGGGGCGACGCGGCGGTCGCTCTCCGACGGCGAGCGCTGGATACCGTTGGTCGTCGAGCCCGAGTCGCCGAGGGCGACCGGCGAGTATCACCTCACCCCCGACGACGGTTTCGAGGCGATCCAGACCGTGATCGACCGGACGGGCGGGAACGTCGTGATCCGGCTCGCGCCGGGGACGTACGTCGGGCGCGAGCTCACGCTCGAACACGGTGTCATGCTCGTCGGGTCGGGTCGCAACGCGACCACGCTCAAGCTCGAAGACGGGGCGAACACGGACCTCGTCACGACGCCCGACCTCCCCGACCGGAACGTGATGGAGTGTACCCTCCGGGACCTCATGTTCGACGGGAACAGGGGGAACAACGCGACCGGAAACGCGGTGTACGGGGCGTTCTGGAACAGTCGATTCGTGGACTGCAACTTCTACGCCGCACCCGGCAACGGCTTCTGGCTCGCCGGGTCGACGGCGAGCACCGACGACAACCAGTTCCGCGGCTGTCAGTTCCTCAACAACGGGGCCGCCGGGCTCCGCGGCGGCGGCAACAAACGCTCCTATCCCTCCGTCGGGGTCGCCCGCGTCGATACCAACTGGTTCGGCTACAACGGGGGGCCCGCGATCACCGCTCGGGGGGAGTCCTGGAAGGTCAGCGATTCGAAGTTCTACGCCAACGGGCTGGACGGCGACCCGACGATCGAGTTCGACCGGTGTAGCTACTCGAACGTCACCGGTTGCGACATCCACTCGGACTACCCCGACCACCCGCTCATCCTGGTCTCGGCGTCGAAGGGGGTCGAGAGCATCGGCAACCAGATCAAGAGCAACGACCTCCGGGGGACCTATCGGTCGGCGGTACGGTGTCTCGTCGACGGGAACGACATCGTGGCGCTCCAGATCCACGACAACACGATACAGAGCAACGGTCGCTCGCGGTCGGGGGTCGTCGCGCGCGAGGCCGGGCCGGGATCGTTCGTCGACTGTTCGTTCAGGAACAACACGTTCGTCGGCACCATGACCGGCCAGGCGGTCGGACTCCCGGACAGCTGGCGCACGAACGCGAACAGCGACGCCGGCTGAACCGATTGAATCGGCGCATAGTAATGGCTGAGTGGGGGGAACCCGAAGCCAACAATGGTACCGGAACGCCGGAGGGGCGGATGAGCCAGTCGACGATCGTTCGGTCCTCGTTCGGAACGTTTCTCGCCCGGGTCGCGACCTCCGTCTCCGTGTTCCTCGCGGTCTTCTACCTCGCGACCACCGGCGCGTCGGTGCTCGGGGTGTACTCGCTGTTCATCGCCGTCGTGGAGGTCGTCGGGCTGGTGACCGACGCCGGCCTCTCCGCGGCCGCGAAGAAGCGGATCAGCGAGGGGGTCGAGCGCGACGAGTTCTTCACCGCCGCCCTCCTCACCCGCCTCGGCATCTTCGTCGCCGTCGCGGCCGTTCTGGTCGGCTTCAGGGGCGAGATCACTGCCTACATCGGCCATGAGTTCGCGGTGCCGTTCTTGCTGCTGTGTTCGCTCACCTACCTCGTCCAGTCGACGCTCTACGAGTCCCTGAGCGGCGAGAAACGGGTCGCCAGAGCCGGACTGCTGGGGTTCGTCTCCAACGGCGGCCGCCTGGTCGCGTGGATCCCCCTCCTGGCGCTTGACTACGGCGTGTTCGGGATCCTCGTTGGGGTCTGGCTCGGACAGGTGTTGGCCGTCGTCGTCGGCGTGGCCATGCTCTCGTTGCAGCTGCGACGACCGGCACGGCGACACTTCGAGAGCCTGTTCCGGTTCGCGAAGTACAGCTGGATGGGGGCGCTCCAGGAAACCTCCTGGATCTGGACGGACACGCTCATCCTCGGGGTCTTCGTCGCCCCCGCGCTCGTCGGGGTCTACGAGCTGAGCTGGCAGATCACCGGCGTCCTGTTCTTCGTCGCGTCGGCCATCAGCTCGGCGCTGTTCCCGAACATCAGCGAACTCGCGGCCCGGAACGACTACGACCGGGTCACCGACCTCCTCGAACGCTCGCTGGTCTACGTCGGGATCATGTCGATCCCCGGCTTCGTCGGCGGGATCATCTTCGCCGAGCCGATACTGGCGATGTTCGGCGACGAGTACCGGGTCGGTGCCACCGCCGTCGTCGTGTTGCTCCTCGCACGCGCGTTCCACAGCTACGAGGTGGTCTTCGGCGAGGCGCTCAACGCGCTCGACCGTCCGGACCTGATGTTCAGAACGAACCTCGTCTTCCTCGTCCTCCTCATCTCGCTCAACGTCGTCGGTATTACCCTGTTCGGATGGGTCGGCGCGGCGTTCGCCACGACGGCGGCGATGGTGGTCCGGACGGCGCTCTCGTTCTACTTCATCCGGTCGATACTTCCGTTCACGGTTCCGACGCGGGAGATTGGCTTCGAAATCCTCGCCGCGCTCTTCATGGGGGCGTGTCTCTGGGTGCTCACGCCGGATGCCACGCTCGGGATCCCGACGACCCTCCTGCTGGTCGGGACGGGCGCAGCGATCTACGCGCTCACCGTCCTCGCGCTGATAGAACGGGTCCGCGTCGAAGCGTCGGGGCTCGTCTCGAACGTCCGGACGCTTCTCTAGGCGTTTGTCCCGTTCGTTCGGACGTAGTAGACCGACGCATGCTCGTTCTCGTAGACCGGCTCCCGATCGGCGAGGACGTTCCTGTAGAAGGGCGTTCGCTCGACGGAGATGTACGTCGAGTCGCTTCCCGGTTTCATCATGGGTCTGTGACTCACGTAGACGTAGGCGGTCTCGTCGAGCCCCGTCCTGCTCAGCCAGATCGAATCGATCCGTTCGGACGGGACGACCTCCCCGACGAGCAGCCCGTCCCGACTCTTGAGGCGGTCGTAGTTGTTGTAGACGGCGACGTCCGTCCCGGTGTCCGCCGTACGTGTCGCGAGCCACCGCGTGGCGTTGACTTCGTCCTGGGTGTAGACCGGCCAACCGGCGCTCTCGTTGTAGTTGATGTTGTAGGACGGTTCCGGTTGATCGGCAACCGCGAAGACGGTGCCCGAACTGAACAGGAAGAGGAGCGCGAGGAACACCGCGAAGAGCCCCTCGACCGGGACAGCGCTCACACGCGCGCGCAGTCCATCGCGTGGAAGCTGTTCGGCGAACCGCGCGAGTCCGGTAACGGCGGTTCTCGCGCCCGTGACGGCGAAGGGTGCGAGAACGAACAGCGCGATCTGGAACGTCCGGTCGAAGCCCATCCCGAACGTGACCAGCGCCGACGCGAAGAGAAAGCCGAACACACCCAGCGAGAACAGCGTGTATTCGGAGGTCCGGGCGGCTTCGCGGTCGGTGGCGAGTGCATAGAGTGCTCCGAGGACGCCGAGGCCGATGAGTGCCACGAGGACGATGTAGAGGAGCCTGTACGTGAGCCAGTAGCCCGACTCGACCCCCATCGTCGCGTAGCCAACGCCGCTGCGGCCGGACTCCGAGATCGGGAACGCGTTGAACGCCTCGCCGGCAGCGGTGACGACGCTCTCGAGGTTCTCGCCAGAACCCGTAGACGAGTACCATATCAACCAGACGACCCCGAGGAACGCGGTGAGCACTGGTCGGGTGATTCGAGTGACGACCCTGACACCGCTCGTGAGTCGGACGAGATATCGAGCGACCAGACCCAACCCCAAGAATCCGACGAGCAACAGGCTGACACCGTAGTGGGCGAAAACCACCGATAGAGCGATCGGGAGCCCGAGCGTCCACCGCTGGAGCGGCGATAGCTGGTCGTCAAGAAAGACGGTGAGCAAGAGGACGACGAAAAGTCCCGCGACGAGCTGTTTGTCGGGCATATCTTTGAAGAACCCGTAGTAGAACACCAGCGCGAACGGCGCGAGCATGGCGACCGAGCGGCCCCGAAACTCGGTTCTCGTAATGTACCAGATACCCACCGGGAGCAGTGAGACCAGGAGAGGATAGACGAGTTTGTAAACCCAGACGAGTTCCATTCCGGTCACCATCGAGTAAACGGCTCCCAGAAGTGTGATCGCCACCAAGGAGCTGTTCGAGTTGCCACCCGCCGTAGTCCAGTAGCCGTCTTGGCGGATCTCCAGAGCCGTGGCGTACTCGAAGTGGATGTCGAAGCCCCAGATATGTCCCGAGACCAGCGTCATCTGCAACAGTACCGTCGCAGTCACCGCCCAGATAGCGTAGGGATAGACCACCGGTGACCCCCGCCACTGGAGGAGTACCAGTGGAACGACCGCGACCGCACACGAGAGGACGACGAGCGACCAGTCGAGGCCCGCCGGGTCGCTGGCGAGAGTCACGAGAACCGCTCCGACTGGAAGGAGCGTCAGCGAGCCGAGCGCGAGCCAATCTCGGAACGACAGCCGGCGTACTACCGACCGGGCCGAACGCTCGCTCTCCCCGGGGTCCCAGTCCAGTATCCGGGAGTGCAGTTGGTCCGAGGCCCCGATGACCGAGAACGTGATCCACTCGAAGACCGCCAACGGCCGCAACGACCACGAGGCACCGCTCCCCACAAGACGAACCGTGACCAGAAAGAGCACGAGCGCCGAGACAGCGACGGTCACGCTCGATGGGGAGAGCGGTCGGTCGACGGCGAACGTCGACAGAACGGCGCTGACCAGGATCGAGAGACAGACGATGATGGGGAGGCTCAATCCGACGGCGTAGAGCACGACGCGGCCCGGCGAGCGGTCACCGAGGCCGAGCATCGAGACGAGCAGATAGCCCGGCAGGATCCCGAGGAGAGCACAGCCAAGGACCGGTCGAAACACGGTGCTTCCCGGGATGTCGACGCCGAGGACCACGTCCAGTAAGAGATACGAGGTCACAACGACGAACAACGCCAGCTCCGTTCTGTTCACGCGGGTGTCCAACATTTTACATCGGAGATCCGAACTACTCAGCCATAATCAATGAGTGCATAAATCAGTCAATTGCGCCATTGAAACGTGACCTCGATATCGAGCCGAACCACGAGCTCAATGAAACGGACGAAAGAACGCGCGCGATATCGCTCTCTGTGGACATCGCAGGGTACGACGGGCCAAGCTCGTGCCGTGATCGTCGCTTTGTGAATCGAGTCAGCGCTGGTGACGTCGGGATGGCGACCGTGGAGTTAGATTCGGTCACTCGAACTGGAAGAACGAGCGAATCAACGGTACCCGGACCGGAGGAAAGGGGTAGTCGCGGCTCGAATCCCGGAGCTAACCACTGATTTCGTTCGACTCAAGCACCGAATAGCTATGATCCGATGCGTTATCGGTAGGACCATGGCACTACGCCCGTCAACCGTCGAAACGGCTACCGCCGAGGTCTTCCAGGACGTACTCGCGGGGTCGTCGGACGGCGTCCTCGCGATCGGGTTGAACGAAACGGCCACGGCCGACCTCCTTCACAGTCTGGACGGGATGACGGATCCTCCGTCGGTTCGGTTGCTCACCTACGAGTCGGTGCTCAAGTGGGTCCGGGAGGACTTCGCGATGGCGAGCATCGCGGCGGAACTCGTCGCCACGAACACCCTCTCCGCACAGATGGCGGAGGGTCCGTTCGAGAACGTCCTGCTCGTCACTGACGAGTCCGTCACCGCCATCATCTCGACGAAAGACGACGTCGTCGGGCTCAGTACCGAGAACCCCGACCTCGTCGAGGGCACACGTGCCTACTGGCAGGGGCTCTACAAGGAGTCCGGGAGTTTCCCGCTGCGCACGCCGGCGTACTCGGCGGTCGGGGACTCGCTCGCCACCGAGTTCGGTCCCGAACTCGTCGACGATTTCCAGTCGATGCTCGATGCGCTCGGGAGCACCCGCGGTCAGACCCTCGACGAGGTCGTGATCGCCCTCCTCGTCGCGGCCAAGCACGAGGAGCTCCTCTACGACATCTCGAGGTGGGGTGAGAACATCGGCATCGCGAGCAAAGCGACCTTCTCCCGGGAGAAGATGCGGCTCGAAACGGCCGGACTCATCGCGACCGAAAAGGTGCCCGTGGACGTCGGTCGGCCACGGCTGCGCCTGCTCCTAGGCGACGACCGCCTTCGAACGGAGGACGCCGACGAGTTCGTGACCGTCGTTCGGGACGAACTCCCGGCCAGCGTCGACTCATGAGGCCGGCCATCGAGGACCGGACCGTCGTCGTCACCGGCGGGAGCGGGTTCATCGGGAGTCACCTCGTCGAGGCGGTCGCACCGACCAACGACGTCCGCGTCGTCGACACCGCCGACGGGGAGTCACGTCGTTTTCCGACGAGCGTCGACGTTATCACGGGCGACGTTCGCGATACAGCCACGCGGGAGGCGGCGCTCGACGGTGCCGACGTCGTCTTTCACGAGGCGGCCATCGCGAGCGTCGAGCGCTCCATCCAGGAACCCGAGGAGAGCCACGCCGTGAACGTCGATGCCACGCTGTCGCTCCTCGAAACGGCTCGCCGAACCGGGACCCGAGTCGTCTTCGCGTCGAGTGCGGCCATCTACGGGGACCCCGACCGGGTGCCGGTCTCGGAGAACGAATCAAAGACCCCGAACTCGCCGTACGGGCTCGAGAAGCTGGCCGGCGACCACTACTGCCGGCTCTACAACCACCTGTACGACGTCGAGACGGTCGCGCTTCGGTACTTCAACGTGTACGGCCCCCGGCAGTCGGCGGGGTCGTACAGCGGGGTGATCTCGACGTTCGTCTCCCAGGCCCGGTCGGGCGGACCGATCACCGTTCAGGGTGATGGCGAACAGACGCGTGACTTCGTCCACGTTCGTGACGTCGTCCGTGCGAACCTGCTGGCCGCGACGACCGACGCCGTCGGGGAGGCGTTCAACGTCGGCACCGGGAAAGAGGTCCGTATCGTCACCCTCGCCGAGCACGTCCGGAACGCCATCGACCCCGACACCGAGATCGTCCACACCGACGGGCGTTCCGGCGACGTTCGGGCGAGCTGTGCGGACATCTCGAAAGCCGAAGCCGGACTCGGCTACGAACCGACGCGGGACATAGAAACCGGGATCGGGTCGCTCGTCGAGTGGAACCGACGTCTCACCCTCAACTGAGGGTGAGGCTCGCCATCATTCTTCTTACGGGTTTTCGTCGTGACCGGTGGCCATGTGTCCGGCCTCCTGATGCGGGCCACACAGCGCGTCGGAGGACTGATGGCAAGCGATCTCCGTGAACGAGCGTGAAGGGGTGGCGGCCGAGCGCCGTTCGTTCGTGACACCCGCTCTCCCGGTGGGTTCGACGACCGTCTCGGGGAGATAGCGCCACGCGACCACCCCCAGAACGAGACAGCCCGCGGCCGCGAGCACCGCGTTGGCAAGATAGCCCGGTCCGAAGGCGGTGAAGACCACGCCCGCGAGCGCCCCGCCGATGGCGAAGCCGATCTGCCCGGTGGCGGCCGTGAGGCTCATCAACGACCCACGGCGGTCGCCGGGAACGAGCTCGGTCAGGAGCGCCTGGAACGAACTCCCACGCGAGGCGAACAACGCCATCGCGACGAAGAAGACGACGTAGACCGGCCACAGGCCGGCGGCCACGAACGGGGTGGCGAGGATCACCAACGCGACCGCGAGCGAGGCACCGACGATGACCGGCTTGCGACCGACGCTATCGGACAGCCGTCCGGCCTCCGGTCCCGCGAGGACGTTCCCGACCCCGCCGACGAAGAAGAGGAGCGCGATCGAACCACCCGTGACCCCCAACGTGGTTTCGAGCCAGAGCGGGAGGTACGCGATGTACAACGGGAAACTCAGAAACACCAGTGCGAACATGAGCGAGGCCGCCCCGACGCCGGGACGTCGAAGCAGGTCGGTGTACGCCTCGATCGCGGTTCGGACGCCGAGCGGCGCGTCGGTGCGTCGTGTCTCCGGCTGCGGGACGAACCGCCAAACGAGCACCGTGGCGACACCCATCACGATGGCAAACGCGACGAACGGGGCGCGAAACCCGAACGCATCGGCGAGCACGATCCCGAGCGGGATGCCGGCGATCTGACCGGCCGCGAGACCGCTCATGACCCAGCCGCTCGCCCAGCCACGGCGTTCCCGGGGGAAGTAATCGCCGACGTACGCGATCGCCGCCCCGTTGAGGATCCCACCGGCCGCCCCGGCGAACGCCCGCACGCCGAACAACATCGCGAAGCTCTCGACGAACCCGTGCGCGGCGAGCGCGACCGTCATCATGGCGCTCCCGGCCAACAGGATACGCCGTCGGCCGACGCGGTCCGAGATCGGACCGGCCACGAGCGCGAATATCCCAACGGCGAACGCGTAGGCCGTGATGAGCGTCCCGAGGAGACCCGTCGTCACGCTGAGCTGTTCGGCGATCCGGGTGAGGATCGGCGCGACGATCATCACCTGACTGGCGAACGAGAACACGACCAACCAGAGCACGAACAGTATCAGGGAGTCACTGGCATCGTCGTGGGTCGGCGCAGTCACGCCGTCCGACAGGCCACCGCCGGGCATAACCCTGCCGTCGGATCCCCTCGAACGTCCTCGTCGGAGTCACGACGAACGTTCGGGAGCGAGTTTTGTTTCGGCCGTTCGTCTCCGTGCGTCACACGGACGTGTCGGATATCGTACCGACCAGGGTTCGACTCCCGGAGCGGGGACGAGAGCGGCTACTAGTTTGTGCACCGAAACCCGATAACCACCGTCCTGACCGGTCCTCTGCGGGTTCCGTCTCCCATTCCCGAGAACCCGCCGGCCAGTAGATTTAGGTTAGCCAAAAATCCGAAGTTCTTATTGCTTTTAGGGCTGCCTAAAGAACTGCATGTATTCGATGACCCACCGAACGGGACGTGGCGGCGGAACCATCGGTCGAGGGAGTGGTCCGCCCTGAGCTACCTCGACGGGGGCAACAGCGCCATCCTCACACGGCAATCCGAACGCGAATCGAACGCGCGAACGTACCCGCGCCACCTGCCCTTCGCCATCCGCGAGGCGAAGGGGGTGACCGTCACCGACATGGATGGGAACAAGTACTACGACTGCCTCGCGGGGGCCGGGACGCTCGCCCTGGGACACAACCATCCCCGGGTCGTCGAGGCGATGGAACGGGTCATCGACGAGGACCGACCGATCCACACCCTCGACATCTCTACGCCGACGAAGGAACGGTTCGTCGACGCGCTGTTCGAGAGCCTCCCCGACGCGTTCGCCGACCGGGCGAAGGTACAGTTCTGTAGCCCCGCCGGAACCGACGCCGTCGAAGCCGCGCTGAAGCTCGTCAAGACCGCCACTGGGAACCGAAGCGTGCTGGGGTTCCAGGGTGCCTATCACGGCATGACCAGCGGGGCGCTCAGCCTGATGGGCGATACCGAGGCGAAGGAGACGCTCTCCGGTTCGATGGGCGAGGTCCATCATCTCCCGTATCCGTCGAACTACCGTCCGCCGTTCGGCGTCGCGGGCGAGGAGGGTCACTGCCTCGCCAGTCGGTACGTGCAGAACCTCCTCAACGACCCCAAAAGCGGGATCACCGACCCCGCCGGGATGATCCTCGAACCGATCCAGGGCGAGGGTGGGTCGGTTCCCGCCCCCGACGGGTGGCTCCGGGAGATGCGGCGGATAACGCGCGAACGCGATATCCCGCTGATCCTCGACGAGATCCAGACGGGTCTCGGCCGCACGGGCGAGACCTACGCCTTCGAGCACGCCGACATCGTCCCCGACGTCGTCACGCTCTCGAAGGCCATCGGCGGCGGGCTCCCGCTCGCGGTCGTCGTCTACGACGAGTCGCTCGACGTCTGGGAACCGGGTGCCCACGCTGGCACTTTCCGTGGCAACCAGCTCGCCATGGCGGCCGGCGAGGCGACCATCGACCACGTCCTGGAGAACGACCTCGCGGAACACGCCGCGGACGTCGGTGCCCGGCTGCACGAGACGCTCGAAGCGACGGCCGACCGCTTCGAGGCCGTCGGCGACGTTCACGGACGCGGACTCATGCTCGGGGTCGAGTTCGTCGACCACGGGATCGAGTGGCAGGGACCCGGACCGCACGCCCCGGACGGCGACTTCGCGGGAGCCGTCCAGATGGCGTGTTTCGAGCGCGGCCTCGTCATCGAACGCGGCGGACGGGGGGACGCCACTGCGCGATTCCTCCCGCCGCTGGTCGTGACGAGGGCGCAGGTCGACGAGATCGCCGCGATCTTCGAGGAGGCGGTGGAGGCCGTCACGGACGAGCGGTCGCGGCGGGAGGTGACGGCGTGACGCCCGACGAGCTGTTCCTCGGGAGCGACGCGGGCAACGCCGCCTACCGCGAGGCGATGGAAGCGGCGACCGAGACCGTCCTCGACAGCGTCGTCGACGGGGAGAACCCCTATTCAGGGCAACCGCCGGACGTCCTCGCCGAACGGTTCGACGACCCCGTCATCCCGGAGACCGGCGCGGGCCTCGATGCGACTCTCGAGGAGGTCGGCGAGCGCGTGCTCGCACACTCCGTCGACCCGTCGAACGGCCGCTGTGTGGCCCACCTCCAGTGCCCGCCGATGATACCTGGACTCGCCGCCGAGGCGCTGTTGACCGCGGCGAACCAGTCGCTCGACTCGTTCGACCAGGCACCTGCCGCAACGGTGCTCGAAGAACGCGTCGTCGACGCCCTCTGTGACCTGTTCGACCTCCCGGCCGACGGGGACGGGGTCTTCACCAGCGGCGGCACGGAGTCGAACTTCCAGGCGCTGTTGCTCGCTCGCGACCGGTGTTGCAGCCGCCGGTTCGACCACGACGTGCAGGCCGACGGACTCCCGGCGGACGCCGATTCGCTCCGGGTGCTCTGTTCGGACGCCGCGCACTTCACCGCGAAGCAGGCCGCACACCACCTCGGGCTCGGCGAGAACGCCGTCGTCACCGTGGCGACGGACGACGAGGGACGGATCGACGTTTCGGCGCTCGACGCGACGCTCGCGGACCTCCGCGCCCGCGACCGCGAGCCGTTCGCGCTGGTCGGCACCGCGGGGACGACCGACTTCGGGAGCATCGACCCGCTCTCGGCGCTCGCCGACCGGGCCACGGAACACGACCTCTGGTTCCACGTGGATGCCGCCTACGGCGGCGCGCTCGCGGTGACCGACCACCGCGCCCTGCTCGACGGTATCGAACGAGCGGACTCGGTCGCCGTCGACTTTCACAAGCTGTTCTTCCAACCGATCAGCTGTGGAGCCCTCCTGCTCCGCGACGGCGACGAGTTCGGCCGGATGGCTCGCAACGCCGCCTACCTCAACCCCGCGGGCCACGACGACGCCGGTATCCCGAACCTCGTCGCGAAGTCGGTCCGGACGACGCGTCGCTTCGACGCGCTGAAACCCTACGTCGCGTTCCGCAGCCTCGGCCGGGAGGGGATCGCGGCGCTCGTGGAATCGACACTCGAACTGGCCGACGGGGCGGCGGCGCTCGTCGACGACGCCGACGACCTCGAACGCCTGCACGAGCCGACGCTGAACGCGCTGGTGTTCCGCTATCGACCCAACGACGGAATGGACGGCCGCGCGGTGGGTCGGCTGAACGCCGCCATCCGGCGCGAGCTCCTCCACGACGGCCGGGCCCTCGTCGCCCGAACCGAGGTCGACGGGGTGACCAGCCTGAAGGTCACGCTTCTGGATCCGGCGGCGACGCTCGACGACGTGGCCGCGACCCTCGACGTCCTCCGGGACTGTGGCGAGTCCCTCGTCGCCGAACGGGGAGCGGTCGCATGAGCCTCGAAACCGGACGGGACGAACACGGCGAGGAGCGCGCGCCGGCGGTCGACCCCGAGGCCCGCGCCGACGACGCCACCGTCCACGCGTTCCTCAACTGCTACCTCCGGGAGACGGGCGACTACGAGGTGGTCGACGAACCTGTCGCCGGGGTCGACCCCAGTGGGGATGGCTTACTGCGTGTGACACTCTCTGGGCAGGGGGTCGACCTGCTGGCTCCGCTCGCCTACCGTTCCCCGACCGAGCGTCACCTCTTCGAGACGCCTGTTCGCTACCGAATGGGCGGTAAAAGGGCTCTCCCCCTCGATTCGGCCACGTTCGCCGCGCTGGTGATCAAGGACCTCTCGCTCACGCAGGAGGGGACGGCCGTCCCTGACGAGCTCCTCGAACGGGTGCTCCGGAGCAAGCGCGCGACCGAGACGTTCGTCAGGGCGCGTGCCGACGACGAGGAACGGCTCTACGCCGAGCGGCTGTCGTTCCGCGACGCAGAGCAGGCACTCGTCTTCGGCCACCACTGCCACCCGACACCGAAGAGCCGGCAGGGGATCGCGGCACGGAACCGCGCGACCTACGCGCCGGAACTCCGTGGAAGCTTTCCGCTACACTACTTCCGTGCGGACCCGGCCTTGGTGTCGGCCGACTCGGTGCTCGATCGAAGCGCCACGCGGTGGGTGAAGGACGCCCTCCGCGATGATCCCGAGGTTCCCGAGTCGTTCGTCGCCGAACACGTCGCGAGCGACGACGTCCTCCTCCCGGTGCATCCCTGGCAAGCCCGGTACCTCCTCGACCAGTCGGCCGTCCAGGAGCGACTCGGCGATGGACTCGAACATCTCGGGGCGGTCGGTCGGGAGTTCCACCCCACGACGTCCGTTCGGACGCTGTACAGCCCGGCGTCACCGTTCATGGTGAAGTCCTCATTGCACGTGCGGATAACCAACTCTCTCCGGACCAACAAGCTGCCGGAGCTGGAGCGGGGCGTCGCCATCGCCGAACTGCTCGACACCGCGTTCGGCGACGAGCTCGCCGCGACCTTCCCGGAGTTCGACGTGATCCGGGATCCGGCGTATCTCGCGCTCGACCTCGGCGACGGCGAGTCGGGACTGGAGACGGTGTTGCGAGCGAACCCGTTCGCCGGTGTCGACGAGCCGAACGCCACGCCCGTCGTCTCGCTCTGTCAGGACGCCATCGCCGGCCGGTCGCGGCTCGGTCGCCTCGTCGCTTCCGTCGCCGACCGGGAGGACCGCTCGACGGAGGCGGTGAGTGCAGACTGGTTTCAGGAATACCTCCGCCTCTCCGTACGGCCCGTGCTCTGGCTCTACCTCGTCCAGGGCGTCGGTGTCGAGGCGCACCAGCAGAACACGGTGCTCGAACTCGATGCCGACGGCTACCCCGACAGATGTTACTACCGCGACAATCAGGGGTTCTACCTCCCCGAGTCGAAACACGCCGACGTCGAGGCGTCCCTCCCGGGTATCGGCGAACGTGCAGGCACCGTCTGTGCCGACGCGATCGCCGACGAACGGCTCCGGTACTACGTCGTCCTCAACAACGCGCTCGGGGTGGTGAACACCTTCGGTAGCGCCGGGCTCGTCGACGAACGTCGACTGTTGGGGCTGCTTCGGGACGAACTCGAACGCGCTCGTGAGCGGTACGACCGACCTTCTTCCGACCTCCTCGATCCGTTACTCGAATCGCCGACCGTGCCCTGCAAGGCGAACCTGCTCACGCGCTTTCGGGGACTGGACGAACTGGAGAACGACCTCGAGAACCAGTCCGTCTACACGGACGTCACGAACCCCCTCGTCACCGAACTCGACAGATGACAGGACCCCACACTACGCACCCGACCGACGACGAGTATCGGACCTACGACCCGGATATCGACCGCACGATATCGCTCCGCCGAGCGACCATCGAGCGCGACCTCGAACGGCTTCACTCCTGGCTGGGGAGCGACCACGTGAAGCCGTACTGGGACCTCGACCGCCCGTTGCCGGTGTTCCGCGAGCGCCTCCAGACGAAGCTCGCGGACGACCACCTCACGCCGTACGTCGGCTGTCTCGACCACGTCCCGATGAGCTACTGGGAGTCCTACTGGGCCGCCGAAGACGACGTCGGCAACCACTACGACGCCGACCCCGCCGACCAAGGCGTGCACCTGCTGATCGGTCCCGAGGAGTATCTGGGGCACGGATACGCATCCGCACTGCTGCGGGCGGTCGTCGCCATGCAGTTTGCTCACGCCGAGACCGACCGGGTGATCGCCGAACCCGACGTCCGGAACGAGCACGTCATCCACGTGTTCGAGCAGTGTGGTTTCGAGCCACGGACGGAGTTCGCCTTCGAAGAGGCCGGGAAGGACGCGCTGTTGCTGGTCTGTGAACGCGAGCACTTCGAGCGCGAGGTGATGTCCGGCACGACCGACGCGACCGCCGAGGCAACTGAAGCGACGGGTGGTGCCGATGGCTGAGCGGTCGAGAGGTGGTAAAGTCCACGACGTCGTCGGCATCGGGATCGGTCCGTTCAACCTCGGGCTCGCGGCGATGGTGGACGGCGTCGAGGAGGACGTCGAGACCGTCTTCCTCGAACGCGAACCCGCGTTCAACTGGCACGAGGGAATGTTGCTGGAGGGAACGACGCTCGAAGTCCCCTTCCTCGCCGACCTCGTGACACTCGCGGACCCGACGAACCCCCACAGCTACCTCAACTACCTTCGGGAGACGGGTCGGCTCTACGAGTTCTACTTCTACGAGACGTTCCAGATCCCCAGACGGGAGTTCAACGACTACCTCCGGTGGGTCGCCGACTCCCTCGGGGGATTGGAGTTCAGCCGTGAAGTAATCGAGATCACCTGGGACGACGACCACGAGCACTACGTCGTTGTCGCTCACCACCCAGGGACGGGCGAGCGCTTCGAGTATCGCGGCGAGAACCTCGCACTGGGGATCGGCTCGCGGCCACAGGTACCCGACCACCTGCAGGGTCATCCCGAGGAGGACGTCTTCCACACCGCCCGATACCGTCACAACCGCGAACGGGTCTCAACAGCTGATTCGGTCACCGTCGTCGGATCTGGTCAGAGCGCTGCGGAGGTGTTCGAGGACCTGCTGGAGCGCCAGCCCGAGGCGGGCTATCGGCTCGACTGGCTCACCCGTTCTGACGGGTTCTTCCCGATGGAGTACTCGAAGCTCGGGCTGCAGCACTTCACGCCCGAGTACGAGCGGTACGTCTACGACCTGCCCCAGGAGGTCAAGGACGACCTCGTCCCGAACCAGGACCGCCTCTACAAGGGTGTCGACCCGGGGACGAGTGCCGACATCTACGACCTGCTGTATCGGCGCTCCATCGGCGACCGGGACCCGGACGTGGGACTGTTCGCGATGACGGAGGTGCGGGACATCGAGGCCGTCGGGGAGGGCTACGCGCTCGACTGTCACCAGTGGCAGGCCGAGGAGTCGTTCGTCCATGAGAGCGAGGTCGTGATTCTCGGGACCGGTTACGAACGCCCGATCCCGGGCTTCCTCGAACCCCTCGAAAGCGCGATCGGCTGGGACGACCGAGGCCGGTTCGAAGTAGCCGAAGACCACCGTCTCGTTATCGACCACCCCGGGGACGTGTTCCTCCAGAACGCGGAGCTCCACACCCACGGTGTCGGTGTGCCGGACCTCGGGCTCGGTGCCTACCGCAACACGAGGTTCGTCAATCGGCTCGTCGGTCGCGAGGCCTACCCAGAGGACACGAACACCGTCTACCAGGACTTCGCCGTCGAACAGTTCGTCGAACGCTCGCCGGGCGCGTCCGTCCACGAGGGCGACCCGGCACCAACCCGCAACGACTGACATGAACCCGAACGAAACCACCCGACAGGACGCACTGACACCCGAGGTATGGACGACGACCGAGCGTCGCCTCCTGACGAAGATGCTCGAAGCCTTCGCCTACGAGGAGATACTCGCGCCGCGGAAGGTCCGGGACGGCGACGACCGTGCCGATTTCAGGTTCGACCTCGGTCCGGCGAGCTATCGCTTTGAGGCAAGCGAGCGGCTCATGGACGGCCTCCACGTTCACGGTGACACCGTCGAGCGACGAACGGACGGGGACTGGACGGCGCTCGACGACCCGTTTCGCCTGCTGCACGACCTCGGCGAAACCACCGAGCTGGATGGACTCACCGAGGGGAACCTCGTCCGCGAGTACAAACGAACGCTACTCGCGGACGCCCACATCGAAGCCAGAAAGCGCGACCGCGAGGGGTTCGACCCGCTGGCCCTCGGCTACGCACAGCTCGAAGGCGAGATGGAGGGCCATCCCTGGATCACCTACAACAAGGGTCGGCTCGGTTGGGGGTACGACGACTACCGACGGTACGCCCCCGAGATGAAAGAGCCCGTGAAGCTCTCGTGGGTCGCCGTCCGGAAGACGGCGTCGACGTTCGTCGCGACCGACGGGGTCGACCACGACTCGCTCGTCCGGACCGAACTCGGGGACCGCTACGAGGCCTTTCGGGACCGCCTCGCCTCGAAGGGCCTCGATCCGGAGAGCTACTACCTCCTGCCGGTCCACGACTGGCAGTGGGAACACAGCATCGTCCCGCTGTTTCCCGACCACATCGCCGACGACCGCATCGTCCCGCTCGGCGAGGGGCCCGACGAGTACCTGCCACAGCAGTCCGTCCGCACGTTCGTCAACGTCGACCACGACGGGAAACACCACGTGAAGGTGCCGATGCGGATCCTCAACACGCTCGTCTGGCGGGGACTTCCGGGCGAACGGACGGAGCTCGCCCCGACCGTCACCGAGTACATCGAGGGGATCTACGAGAACGATAGCTTCCTCCAAGACCAGGGGCTCGTTCTCCCGGGCGAGATCGCGGGCATCAACTACGACCACGGGGATTTCACGGCCATCGACGGCTCCCCCTATCAGTACCACGAGTTGCTAGGGGTGGTGTGGCGCGAGTCGATCCACACGTTCCTCGACGGTGACGAGCACGCGGTCACGCTGTCGGCGCTGATGCACGTCGACAGCGAGGGCGTCCCGTACGTCTCGCGGCTCGTCGAGCGATCCGGGCTGACGCTCGACGAGTGGCTGGAGTCGTTCTTCGACACCGTGCTGCCGCCGCTGTTGCACTTCCTCTACCGGTACGGAACGGTGTTCTCCCCGCACGGCCAGAACACCATCCTCGTCGTCGAGGACGGCGTGCCGACGCGGCTCGCGGTGAAGGACTTCGTCGACGACGTGAACGTGAGCGACCAGCCGCTCCCCGAGCTGGCGGCCCTCCCCGACGAGATGCACGACGTGCTCAGGAAGGAACCACCCGAGGGACTCTGTCAGTTCGTCTTCTGTGGGCTGTTCGTCTGTGTGCTCCGATACGTCGCGGACGTGCTCGTAGAGCACGAGGACTACACCGAGGAACGGTTCTGGCGGCACGCCCGGACGGCCGTTCTCGACTATCAGGCGCAGTTCCCGGAACTGGCGGAGCGCTTCGAACTGTTCGACCTGCTCCAGCCGGAGTTCACGAAGCTCACCCTCAACCGGAATCGACTGTTCAACTACGGCTACGACGACGCCCCCGCCCGTCCGCACGCCGTCGAACACGGAACGGTGACGAACCCGCTCTACGAGGTCGCGGACGAGCACTCCAGCTGAGTCGGTTGTAGCTGGATCGGTGGCCGAGCGGCTCCGGCTACCGTTCGCTGCCGCGGTCTCCGTGGACGCCCTGCTGGCGGGTCGATTCCCCGTGTTGCGGACTCCGGCCGGAACCAAGGTGTGAAACGACCCACCGGACCGGCCACGGGCGGGATCCGAAAAGAGGGAAAACGTCTCGGGGTCGGGATCAGCTGTTACTGATACCGACGTGGAGCGGTTCAGCGGTTTCGAGGTTCTCGATCACGATGACTACCTCGCCGTCCAGGGCGGTCGTGGAGACGTTGGGGATTCCGGCACTCGCGACCCGGTCGCACGTTATCTTCAACCTACCACTCTCGTCGGCTCTGGCTTCGTAATACTCCATCCGCGATGCTTTCCCCTGTAACGGTATCACTCCGCTGCAGGCGAGAGCAGCCCTGGGACTCACGAGCGTCAAGCGGACTAAATCGAACATCACCAACCCTCGCGATCATGTTGAACAAATTTTATTTACTCCCTCCAGCGAGGAGAGTGGCTAGTGGAACTCGCCCTGCTCGTGGTTCTCGTGGCGGTCTCGTTCGCCGGCGGCGCTGTGGTCACGTCCGTCGGTCCCGGCGGGATATTCGTCGTCGCGGCACTGTACGGGCTCACGGCGCTTCCAGCGGCGGTCGTCGCCGGTACCTCGAGCGTGACCTTCATCGGTGGATCAGTCCTCGGAGCGGCGGGATACGTCTACTCCGACGACATGGATTGGGGAATGGCGCTCCTCATCGGAATCGGTGGTGCCGTCGGAACACAACTCGGGGTACTCCTCAACGGTGTCGTGTCCCGACGATCGTTCGGCGTCCTCCTCGGCGTCCTGTTGGGAACGGTCGGCGCGACGATCCTCCTCCGCGAGCGAGGGAGTCTCGATCGACTCCCGACGGAAGCACTCGACGTCACACCGACCAGCAGTGCCGGAGTCGTGGTCTTCGGGACGGTCGGTCTCCTGGTTGGAGCCGCCGGCGGGCTGTTCGGCATCGGTGGCGCGGCACTCGTCCCGCCGGCGTTGGTACTGGTCGGCGTCTCCATGATCACCGCACTGGCGGTCACCCAGGTCGCGGTCGTGTTCATCGCGTCGGCGTCGGCGGTCTCTTACACCCTTCAGGGGTCGGTTGCCGTGCCACTGGTGTTCGCCATCACCGCCGGCTATCTCCTCGGCGCGCTCGGCGGGTGGCGAGTCGCGAAGCGTGTCGATCCGAATCGACTCACCACCGTCCTGGGTGTGCTCTTGATCGGATCGATGCCGGTTCTCGTGTATCCGTCCCTCATCCTCTGATACGCTCCGTCGGCCGTTTCCGCACCCAGACAAAACGTCCCAGCAGCCTGTCCCGGAAGTGGAGACTATCGCTCTCAGTGCGTATCCCGGTGGGGCCCGCCCATCATCGCGATCCTACTCACACTCCGTAGGCTTTCGGAGGCATTGAAACACCGTCGAGCAGCGAATGCAGGGCGGTTGTGATAGCGGTGGAATGGAACGGGGCTGTAGGTGTCGAGCTCGCTCCGGGCTCTCTCGGAGAGGTCCGTCCGATCACCTTCCGATTCGAACCGGACCGCTTCGGGGATGAAGGCGTCTACACGGCCGAGACCGAGAGGCTCACGAACCGCGCGGATCGAACGTGTTCCATTCCGTTTAGTACCTCGGACACGTATCGCCACCCGAGACATGTCGGACGACTTCGCCCCCAACGACTTCGACCGAATCCGTGACCAGGCGCTCGACGCGATCGACCAAGAGGACGTCGTCTCGATGTACGTGGGATTGATCCCGGAGAACGGAACGAACGAGTATTATTTCGGCAACACGGTCGAGGACGCGGAGCTCAGGGAGATGGCCGGCAAGCAGCTCGGGATGATGGCCCGCGTACTCGCGGACCAATCGGAGTGGTCCGTCGAGGAGGTAGCACAGCACGCCGTCGAGCAGGCCGAGTCGATGCGTCTTCAGCCCTAACGGGCACCGACGCTGTGGTCTCAGGGATGCCGGAGTCCCCGCCTATCTGGGCCACAGTTCTCTCCTATCCGTCTGTTCGACCACTACAGGACCCGTCCGCTGGTACCCAACGGTGATGCTATACGGTCATTCTAGCCGCAACCCGTCCGAAGACCTCGGTGACGAATCCTTCCTCAAAGAGGTCACCGGACCTCCCTATCGCGTCGGTCGCTTTCGGGTGACTTGGCCCGTACTTTTATGCAGAGCGGTAGTGAAACCGACGATCGATGGCGGCCCAACACCGAGCGGTGCGAGAACGTCCGGTGCTCGGCTTCGTTCTCCTGAGTATCGTCTTCTCGTGGGCGATGTGGGGAATACAGTATCTCTGGCCGCGGAACCCGGTCGCTCTGATCGCGCCCCTCCCATCGGTCGGCCCGGCCGTCGCCGCAGTGGTCGTCGTCCACCTCTCGGGTTTCGATCTGCGTGCATGGATGGACCACCTGAGCGGACGGGATGTCGAGCCGTACTGGTACGGCGTTGGCCTCGCCCTGCCGCTGGTCTGCGTGGTCGCCACCACGATCGCCGCGGCACTGCTGTTCAACGGACCGTGGGCCGTCCCGTTCTCCACTCCTCAAAGAGCCGCCGGATACGCCGTCTCGCTGGTCTTCAGTGTGATCCCGGCACTCGGTGTGGAGGCGGGCTTTCGCGGATTCGCCCTGCCTCGCCTCCAGCACCGCTACGACGCACTCGTCGCCAGCGCCTTCGTCGCCGTCGCGTGGGCGGTCTGGAGCCTCCCCCTGTTCGTGTTCCCCGGTACGTATCTCGCCGGATTCTCGCTCCCGGTCGCTGTGTTGTTGCTGGTGGTTGTCTCGGTGTTCCTCACCTACGTCTACAACAGCACGGGCGGGAGCATCCCCGTCACCGCCCTGCTCAACGGCGGCCTCGTCACATCGCTCACGTACGGTGCGGTGGGTGCTTCCGGGGTCGAAATCCAGGTGACGACGCTTGCGGCGTGGGCGATCCCCGCGCTCGTCGTCGCCAACCTCTACGGCCGTGAACGCCTCGCAGATGAGGTATCGGCACCGCGGTTTCTCGCCGAATCATAACCGCTCTTCCCTCGTGTTCATGACCGAACGAGGTGCAGGGATCTGCCATCATCACCTCGAAAACACCTCAGTCCCGGCTGAGCGGCATCCGAAGTCCGTAGAGAATGAGCACCAAGCCGATGATCTCGCTCACCTTGCCCGCGATACCGAAGGCGGCGTTCACCGTGACCCGGATGCCGGGGCCGAACTGCGAGAGTTCCCCGGCAAGGACGAAGCCCGCGAGGAGCACCACGGGTGTCCAGAAGGTGAAGAAGAATCCGGTGGCGACGAACAGCATCGGCAGGCTCCGATTCCGCCAGTACCCCCGAAACGCGATGTAGCCGACGGCAATGCCCAACACCGAGGCCGCGAGTGTGAGCGCGATCGATATCGGTTCACCGTTTTGCGTGCCGATCTGGACGAGAGGGTCTATCATCTCATGTCACCGATGAACTGGGTAAATCGGTCGGCCATGCGGTCGCGGCGGGTGAGTCGTAGATGCAAGCCGTCCTCGGTGAGATCGACTTCGATCCGGTCGAGCGTTGCCGTATAGACGTTGTAGTGATGGCCGTCCGCGTCGGGTTGGGTTCGTTTGCTAATGAGGTCATGTGCTTCGAGGGCTTCGAGTCGCCGATAGATCGTCGGTGGTGACACCCCACAGCGGTCGCTGAGTTCCTCGGCCGAGAGGGCTTCCTCGACGGTCTCCGTGAGGATAGTTCGCGCACACTCGTCGGCGAGCAGCGAACCGATGGCGTCCACATCGGAGTCATCACCCACACCTATCACCCGTCATACGTGGACATCAAACCCTGTTCACGACTTCAATCGCTGAAGTTGATGGTTTCGATTTATACTCTTCACCCCATTCTATTGAATTGTCATGGTGGCAATCAACGAAACGACCATCGCGATGGCCTGCGCAGTCCTCGGAGTCGTGTTTTCAGTCGTCTGGTTGGCGCTCGGCCTCTACGGGATCAACTCCCTGCGGGACATCAGGGACAAACTCAACGAACGGGAATCAGCCGACGGATAGTGAGGCTCGATCCATTCGTGAGAACGCGATGAAGAGGGCCATCAGCTATCCGTCGATGGTCCTGTCTGCACGTCGAACGTCTTCTGGATGAGCTGGCGGGACGTGAGCGAACAGATGGAGTACCACAGCAGCCACGCCTGCATCGGGCCGATCACCCGCGCGGTCCACGCGACTCGACCGAGAACGGGGAAGACGAGTCCGGTGGAGGTTATGGCCTGGGTGGGCGAGAGCATAAGCCAGTAGAACCACAGCAAGACCGGTGCCGTGAACAGCATGGTCCACGCGAGCGGGCGAAGCATCTGCGTGAACGAGCCGAGTTGCCCGGTCATGAGCTCCATTTGCTCTTCTTGGATGCGCTCGACGGCCTCTTCATCATCACGCTCTTTGGCCGCCTTGAGCCGTTCCTGCACCTCGTCCATTCGGGTCTGTTGAGCCTGCATCCGGTCGTAATCCATCATCCGCGACTGGAAGACCATCGACACCACACCGGTGCCAGTCGCCAACAGCAAGACGACGAGATAGAAGGGCAGTACCGCCTGCACCGGTGTCAACAGCAGGTCCACCATCGGGCCGACGAAATCTCGGATCTCGGTCACCTGATAGCCGAGCATGAGCGTCACCGCGCCCACGCCCGCGAGCTTGTCAGCGTGTGACCATCCGCTGGAGTCTGCCGTCTCCCGTTCGCTCTCGACCGCGTCGGAAGCGATCGCGGCACCGGTAGCGTCGGTCGCGGCGGGCAACTCTCCCTCGTCGTCAAGGTGGGATTCGACGGCCACGGGGTCGTCGATGACGAAGCGGTCGCCCGCCTCCATCAACACTCCTGTCCGAAGGAGTTCGCCCCACTGTTCCTGATCGAGGCGCTGACTCACGTCACTCCACTCGACGGTGCCGTCACCGGTCTCGGCGGCTTCGTACACGACGGACAGCGCCTCGTCCATGTTATCTCGACGAAACACCGTGCCGAGGTCATCCATTCAAGTTGTCACCGTGACGAATTTGTTCCAGCCCAATTATAAGTCTTCATCCGAATTGTCTATCTATTAAACAGGTTCGGCGACGCCCTTTGCTCCCTACTGGTTGGATCTTCAACCAAGGACACTGAGTCGCCGCCTCATCTCGTAAAATTCAGTGGGCCCTCTACTCTACTCGAATTTGATATTTCTATTTGGCGTCGAATTTCCGCCAACGGTTCTCGTTTCCGAGTTCCGAGTTCTTGCTCTCAGGGAAGTTCGGTGCAATGCCTGGGTTCGAACATCTCTCGTCCATCCCCGATTTTCTTGTACCGGGCTTACTAAAGCGGTTACACGGATTCATATTAATATGGAGATGGGTGCATTGACAAAGACTGATTCTTGGCTTCATGACCACCCACGAGCACTCCTCGTCGGTGGGATGCTGATCGGTGCCAGTACCGCTCTCAATGAGTTCGTATTACCGCCGATTCTCCGGCTGTTTTCGATACAGAATGCCTCCGTATCGTTCTCACCCCTCTCGCTCACGATAGCGCTGCTACTCGGTTCCGGATTGACGGTACTTGTGGCGGTGACATTCCTTTCCATTTCCGGTCGTACCATCGACTATCTTGATATCTACTCACCAACTCCTCGGGAAGGCGGGTACATCGTTATCGGGATAGTGCTGAATCTCGCGGCGTCGATCGGTGTTTCCCTCCTCACCTCGGTCATCGGTCTCCCAGCCGGAGATAACAGTACCGTCGGTCGCGTCCTGGCAAGTGGACCTGAGACTGCGCTCGTATTTGTCGTCTTGGCCGTTCTACTGGTTGGTCCGGGTGAAGAACTACTGTACCGAAACGTGGTGCAAAAACGGCTCTCGGAGGATTTTAACACGTTCACAGCACTCGTTTTTGCCGGAGGATTGTTCGCTCTCAGTCACGTCCCAAACGTGTACGATCCGAATGTGGTTGCAATGATCAGCCCGCTTCTCAGCAACTGGGTCGCAGGGCTCATTTATGGTGCTGTCTACATTCGGACCCAAAACGTCGTCCCTGCGATGCTGACACATGGGCTCTACAACGCAATCGTGGTAGGACTTGCTGTTCTCGGTATCATCGGAGCGTAGCCCGCCTCAACGAGAAATCCCAGCTACTACCCATCAGATCATATATGAATGGATTAGAACTCGGACAGTGCTGTCTGCCAATTGTAGGATCGCGCGAAGAATGCGCAGCAAGCACCCCGGAGGTTTCCAGAATGGATTTTATCCATTGCTTCCCCGAGCTGTGAAGAGTACTCCTCTACGGCCGGAATCAAGGATCGAACTACCATATTCTGATCACGAGCAGGTATCGGAAAAAGATTAGGTCAGTGAGCCGGGGCCTGATGTCCTTGAAGTCGCAGCTATATTCGGTGCAGCTGTGACCCGATTCATCAGTGACAGCGTTGTAGCAAGAATCACTCAAATAATTCACTAACGAACAACATTTCTACCGGGGATAATGGTACATCGTCTGCCGAAACAATAATCGGACATCGACTCATGAGGGGCGTTTTGATCTAAGCGGGGACGTCACTACAAAGTACGAGCAATAGATTCTGAACCCCTACATCTCTCTCGGAAATTCGAGTAGCCGAGATGACCGAATGAGTCCGGTCTTACAGACTCTCTGTCAACTCTTTCCGGATATCTGATGCCGCATAATCGATCTCGCCACCGTGGTCAAACATCTGGAACCAGCTCTCTAAGTGAACCATCGACCGAAGTGCCGAGAGGCTCTCATAGCATTCATGATTCGCATAAAATTCCTCTATGACGTACCCATCCCCCCGATCTCGATAGCCCGCAAGTACGGATTCACGAATGAGGTCCCGACGATCAGGCGTCTCTGGGGCGAACAAGTACGGACCGCCAGCGAGACTCCAAATGACGTTTACAAGGTCGTAGGCAGGCGTGGACGTGATCGTGAACTCCCAGTCGAGCATCGCACTCAACCCGTCGCTGGTGAATAGGAGGTTTTCGAGGGAATGGTCGGTCCGGGCCAGCACCGGTTCAAACGGTCCCTCGATATCATCGATTCGTGATTTGACGACTGGCTCGGTCTCTGGAGCAATGTCGTTAAAGCGTGTCTGGGCGAGATTCTGTATAGTTCCGTCCGCCCAATCGTGAAGTCTCTCCTTCCAATCAGATACCGGATCGGCCACAGTAATGCTATCGAGGTCTCCACTGGGCTTTGAGCCGGACAGTGTAGGCCCGCTGTGAGTGAGGAATCCATAGGTATCAGCGGCATCTATCGAGTGAAGTTCGGTGAGATACTGACCGGTATCATAGGCTATTGCTTGAAGAACATCATCCGAAACCGAAGCCAGCTCAGTTCGTGGCTTCATCTCCCCGGGGAGTGCTTCGAGAAGAGTGAACGGTGCCGGTAGCTCGTCATGCTCATCAACGACTCCATAAATGCCGGGAACGGGGATCTCGCTGTGTCGGTTGAGGACGGCCAGTAATCGGGCTTCAAGATCCACTGATGGATTCTTGCCTTCTGGGGTTGCTTTGAGGTAGCATTCCTGCTCGTCAGTAGGAGTTGCGGCTGTGATACGGTAGACGGAATGGAGGCCTGCTTCGATCGGCGTTGCCTCGTAAATTCTCCACGTCGGTACGATCGTGTTCATCATCCGCCCAAGCTGGTTCTGAGTCAGTGTGTTGTTGTGTTGCATTTGTGTGGGGGTCTGAGGTACGCGATCAGATTCTGATGAAACTCGTCAGTATCGGAACGGGTGGTCGGTTCTGCACCGGGGTGGTGATTCGCCATGCGTTGTGATTTCGGTCGACGGATAGTCGATGCACTGCTCTGGAAATTTAGAATTGGCCGTGTGTACTTCGTTGATAACGGCCGATAGACTGGACTCTACGAACTACGGAAAGCCGTATGGCTGCGTACTTGCCCTTCCGCGGTATGTCCAGTCCGAATTAATTCATTGCTACGAGAACACCCGTGCAACTACTAAAGTACTGTGTACAGAATTCAGAAGCGCTGGGATCGGCTCAGTCGTCTATGTTAGAAATCAACCGGCAGTTCAAGAAGTAATATTCAGAGGTTCCCGTAACTGCCAGACATCGGTCATCGGGTCAAGTCGATGTGGTTCAGCACCTCGTTCAGTGAGGACACCACCGTGGTACAGCATCGCCTTCAGCTGGAAGACGGTTGGTGAATGGAAGACGTTCCCGTCCTCCAACTCAGTTACGTGGAGGTCTCCCTCTTCATCCAGCACTCGGGAGCGAACGTCCTCCGCCCCGCGCACGAATAACTCAATCGTGAACGTCGGGTGCTCTGCATGGAGTCGCTCTACAAGCTCAACGAGCGACGGTTCGCGGAGGCCGTCATCATGCATGGTTTGGAGCGCTTCAACGAGGATTTGCGTTGCCGGATACATCCAGACAACGCGTCTGGTCAGGAGCCCCCACCTGGGATTCACATCACAGAATCGCTGACGCGAACCTTGCCACTCCTCGAATTCGTCGAGTGCGTTGTCCACCGACCCGTACCGGCTCAATGCAAACCGGACCACTTCCTCGCCAAGCGAGGTGAGTTCGATGCGGTTGGGGTGCTCGGTAACCAGTCCGAGAAAGGCCGCACCTTGCCGAGCGTCGTTCACAGCTCGGACGACATACTCGGCGACTACATCGTCCGTGTCGCTGGGATGATACAGCGCGAGCGGAACGCCGAGGTAGTTCTTCGGGTGGTTCAGACCGAACGATTTGTCTGCGACGCCCTGCGCGGTGGCCTGGAAGCGGATGGCCGTTGCGTCATCGGAGATTCGATTGCCAACGATACGAGGAGCTTCCAGCGGTTCAACGGTCCCAGTCGTATCCACGCCGAGAACGCCGACGTTGAGTTCGCGGGCGAGTGTCCGCGTAGACTGTGAAATGGCTCGTGTCGGGGCTGCAACGTAGGCGGCATTGGCCTCTTGAAGCCGGTCGTAGGCCTGTATGATGCCACGCTCAACGTCCACTGCCCCGGAACCGTCGCGCCCTTTCGCCTCGACGGCGACCAAGGGTGGCTGGTCACCAAGACGTTCTACGGCGAGAAGATCGCTTTCGAGGAGTCGCACTCCCACGAGGTCCGGATAACCGGAGCCGAGTTTGACGTGGTTGAAGGGTGCAAGCTGGCTGCGAACCTCCGTCGGTATTGGCTGTCCGGGAAGCCACTCCTTCATTCCGAACTGCGTATCAACAACTGAATAGGCGTTTGTTTCGTCGGAGTCAGGAAAGAGACGGCGCTTGGTGTGCGCAAGGACTTGTGGTTCCGAGAGTGGTACTGCACTGGCCATGACCCGTTATTAAGGAGGCGGGACATGAATGTTCGCCGAAGAAGCTCATCACATCACTTCAAAAACACTCAACTTGCTAATGTTGTTGAGAGACTATTTCTACCACTCTCTGGTATAAGTCTACCGCAATCGCCCATTGATTATGGTCCCCGTTTGTGTCTTAGATGTTGTGAACCGCAAGACAGCAGACACCCCGTTCGGTAGCCGAACGAAATCAAACGCCTTATTGAGGGTTTGTTTAAAAGAATCCGTACGCCGTCGGCCAAATGCGGACCGTTCGGGATCCGAACGGGCGCGACGGGATTTGAACCCGCGGCATCTTGGTCCGGAACCAAGGACTCTGTCCACTGAGCTACGCGCCCTCATCGAACCATACGGGGTCGCCGGTTTAGGCGTTGTGAAAGCCGCGCGCCTCAGGGCGTTTCGCGGGTTTCGAGCGTGAAGTCGGATTTCGGGTAGCTGACGCAGGTCAGCGCGTAGCCGTCCTCCAACTCCTCGGCTTCGAGCATCTGCTGGTTGTCGTGGATCAGGTAGTCCTCGGAGGGGCCGTCGGCGACGTGGCCGCCACACGAGAGACACTGACCCTGTCGGCAGGCGTAGGGCATGTCCCAACCCTGGTCTTCGCCGGCTTCGAGGAGGGTCTGGTTCTCGGGCACGTCGATGGTTTCGCCCTCCTTGGCGTACTCGACCGAGAACACCTCGGCCTCGTCGTCCGGGATCTCGCCGGGGCTTGACGGGGTTTCGCTCGTCTCGCCCTCGGCGAGTTCGCCCTCGGCCTCGCCGCCGCCGACCGCGCCGGCCGGGGCCGCCCCGCCGCCGATCGAGCGGTTCATCGGTTCGGGGAAGTCGGTCTCGGGGACGCTCGCCGCCCGCCGTTCGAGCACCGACTGGGAGATGTCGTCGGGGATCGGCCGGTCGGTGCCCGAGGAGAAGTGCAAGACCACCATCACGCCAACCAGCAGGAGTCCGATCGCGACACCGAGTACCTCGACCATGGCCGCGCTACGAAAGCACGGTATAATTAGCTGTTGTTTGTCCCGGTCGATCGTCGTGGTGGCCTACGGAAAGACCAGCACCGTCGCGCCCTCGACGTCGAGCACCTCGACGGTCTCGCCCGCCGCCCGGCGCTCCTCGACCACCTCGACCATCTCGGGGTCGAGCACCACCACGTCACCACCCGCGTCGAGTTCGATCTCGCCGTGCTCGCGTTTCTGACGGGCGATCTCGTCGGGGTCGGCGGCTTCGAGCGCGCCCACGACCGCGCCCGCTTGGTCGCGAAACTCGGGACCGATCTCGCTGTGGTCGGGGTCGACGGCCACGGGAGTCAGTTCGACGTCGGGGTCGCCCGCGAGCACCTCGACCGGCGCGTTCACCGTCGCGGCGAGGTCGCCGGTCTCGAAGTCGGCCTCGTCGTCGGGGTAGACCTCGACGCGTTCGAGGTCGGCGTTGAGCGCCATCCCGGAGTCGGACTTCCAGGCCCGGACCGCGCTCGCGACCGCCGCGATCCGCTCGCCGCGCGCCTCCGCCGCCTCGTCGCCGTCGTCGAGGTCGGGCCACACCGCGGCGTGGACGCTTCCCGTAGTGTTCGGGAGGTGACGATAGGTCTCCTCGGCGAGGAACGGCGAGAACGGCGCGAGCATCCGGATCGAAGCCGACAGGGTGGTCGAAAGCGTCTCGCGGGCGGCCGCCCCTTCCTCGGGAGTGCCCTCGTAGAGCCGGCCCTTGATCAGCTCGACGTAGTCGTCGGCGAGGTCGTGCCAGACGAATTCTCTGAGCGTGCGGAGCGCCCGGTCGAAGCGGTAGTCGTCCATGTCGGCCGCGACGTCGTCGGCGACCCGCGCGCACTTCGAGCGGATCCAGCGGTCGGCGTCGGTGTAGGCCGGCTCCGCTCCGTCGGACTCGTCGAGGTGCTGGCTCGCGAAGCGGGTGATGTTCCAGAGTTTGGTCAGGAAGCGCGACGCGCTCGTGACCTCCTTGGGCTGGAACTGAATGTCCGACCCGGGCTGGCCGCCGAGCGCGAGTGCCTGACGGAAGGCGTCGGCCGAGTGGTCCTCAACGACCGCGTCCGGACTGACGGAGTTGTCCCGGGATTTACTCATCTTGTTGCCGTCGGCTCCCAGCACCATCCCGTTGACCAGCGCTTCCTCCCACGGTTTCTCGCCTTCGAGCGCCGCGGTCCGGAGGATGGTGTAGAAGGCCCACGTCCGGATGATGTCGTGGCCCTGCTCGCGGAGCTGCACGGGCGTGAAGTCGGCCTCGGGCCAGCCAGTGATGTAGAGCGGCGAGATGGACGAGTCCATCCAGGTGTCCATCACGTCGGTCTCGCCGGTCCACGCCGCCGCCCCGCAGTCGGGACACGCCGTGTCGGGGCCCTCGCTCGTCGGTTCGACCGGGAGCGCGTCGGGGTCGGCGACGTGCCAGTGGCCGCACTCCTCGCACGACCACGCCGGGATCGGCGTGGCGAAGACGCGCTGGCGACTGATAACCCAGTCCCAGTTCATCCCCTCGGTCCACTCCTCCAGCCGGCCGTACATGTGCTCGGGGATCCACTCGACCTCCTGGGCCTTCTCGATGATCTCGTCCTGGTCGACCCGGACGAACCACTGCTCCTTCGAGAGGATCTCGATCGGGGTGTCACACCGCCAGCACGCCCCCACCGACTGCTCGACCGGCTCCTCGTCCACCAGATAACCTTCCTTCTGGAGCGCGGTGACGATCCGCTCCTTCGCCACATCGAGCTCGAGTCCGCCGAACTCCTCGACGCTCTCGTCGAGGCGGCCGTCCTCCGTGACGACAGGACGAAGATCGAGGTCGTAGGTCGCCCACCAGTCGACGTCCTGCTTGTCGCCGAAGGTCGAGATCATCACCGCGCCGGTCCCGAAGTCGCCGTCGACCTCCTCGTCGGACACGAGTTCGACCTCCTGGCCGAAGATCGGGATCTCGAACTTCTCGCCCACGCGGTCGGCGTAGCGCTCGTCGTCCGGGCTGACCGCCACCCCGACGACGGCCGGGAGGAGTTCGGGTCGGGTGGTCGCGATCTCGATCCCGTCGCCCTCGACGCCGGGGAAGCGCACCGTCGAGAGGGTCCCCTCCGAGTCGATCGCCTCGACCTCGGCGTCGGCGATCGCGGTCTCGCACCGCGGACACCAGTTCACCGGGTGTTCGTCGCGGTGGACGTAACCATCGTCGTGCATCTCCACAAACGAACGCTGGGTCGTCCCCCAGTACTCCGGGTCCATCGTCCGGAACTCCTGGTCCCAGTCCTGGGAGAAACCGAGCTCCCCCATCATCTCCTTCATGCCCGCGATCTGGTCCTCCGTGTGCTCGATACACAGCTCGCGGAACTCCTCGCGCGGGACCTCCGTCCGATGGATGTCGTTGTTCTCCTCGACTTTCACCTCGGTCGGCAGTCCGTGGCAGTCCCAACCCTGCGGGAACGAGACGTTCTCGCCGAGCATCCGGTGATACCGGGCGGCGAAATCCATGTAGCTCCACCCGAGCGCGTGGCCGATGTGGAGGTCGCCCGTCGGGTAGGGCGGCGGGGTGTCGATGACGTACTCGGTGTCGGAACTCCCCGCTTCGTGACGATACAGGTCGGAATCGGCCCACGCCTCGCGCCACTTGGCTTCGAGGGCGGCCGGGTCGTAGGTCTCAGATAGCTCTGTCATTGGTGGGTTTGGATGGTCGCGGCCCGATAATCGTACCGAAAACTCGCGCGGCGGTCAGCGACGTACTACCGACGGGGTCACGCTCATACCGATAGGTGGGTTCGTTTGGCGTATAAGCGTTCGCGTTGGACGGGTCGGACTTCGGATGTCGGCACTGTGTGTACGTGATCATCAACCATTACTGTCTGCGGCCCCAGTCGATCCCATGAGTACCCTGTTTCGCCTCCTCGTTGCGGCGTTCGTCTGTATCGCCCCGACCGCGCTGTTCCTCGGGCTCTGGCACGGCCTCCAGCGGATGCAGAACGGCGAGCTCATCGAACGCGTCGCCGCCAATCAGGGCGTGACCGTCGAGGACCTCGTCCCCGGGGCCAACCCCTACACGACACGCGAGGTCGATCCGACCGACCAATACGTGGTCCCGCCGGACCACGACCGACGGCCGTAGCGGCCGATCTGGGGAACGATTCGAGGACGGAGCCCCGCCGCGGGGATCACAATTCCTACCTTCACCCCCGGTGAGAGGCGACTATGCAACTCGGCGTTATCGGACTCGGGCGGATGGGACGGATCGTCGCCGACCGCGCGCTCGACGCGGGTCACGAGGTCGTCGCCTTCGACGTGGACGCGGAGGCCGTGGCGGCCGTCGCCGACGCGGGGGCCGACCCCGCCGACTCGCTCGCGGATCTCGTCGAGCAGTTGGGCGAGGAGAAGCGGATCTGGTTGATGGTGCCCGCGGGCGACGCCATCGACGCCGCGCTCGCGGACCTCGAACCCCACCTCGACGACGAGGACGTCGTGGTCGACGGCGGCAACTCCCACTTCGAGGACTCGACGCGCCGCGCGGAATCGACGCCCGCGGCCTATCTCGACTGTGGAACCTCGGGCGGACCCGCGAGCGCGGAGGCCGGCTTTTCGCTCATGGTCGGCGGGCCGGAGTGGGCCTACGACGAACTCACGCCCGTCTTCGATGCGGTGGCGACCGGGCCCGCGGGCCACGCGCGGATGGGGCCCGCCGGGTCGGGTCACTACGTCAAGATGGTCCACAACGGCGTCGAGTACGCGCTGATGGAAGCCTACGGAGAGGGGTTCGAACTCCTCGCGGACGGGCGCTACGACCTCGACCTCGAATCGGTCGCACGGACCTGGAACAACGGCGCGGTCATCCGGTCGTGGCTCCTTGAACTCTGCGAGGAGGCGTTCGCGGAGGAAGGGTCGGATCTGGGAAACGTCGCCGACCGCGTCGAGGGCGGCTCGACGGGCACCTGGACCGTCCAGGAGGCCCTGAGTCAAGAAATCCCGGTGCCGCTGATCTACACCGCGCTCGCCGAACGGTTCGGCTCGCGCGCCGCGAACGGCCGGTTCGCACGTCGCCTCGCGAACCGACTCCGGTACGGGTTCGGTCGCCACGAGGTCGCTCGAAGCGAGTAGGCGAGCGAGAGCGATGGGAGCCGAACGGCTCGTCGCACCCACCGGCCGTCGAGGTGGGTGATACCAACGTTCATGCCCTCTCCGGTCTCGGTTCCAGTGTGAGCAGGACTGCCGCCACGACCCCATCGAACGGGCCGGTCGTGCGCCTCACGGACGTCCGGAAGACCTACGACCTCGGCGGGACCGTCGAGGCGCTCGCCGGCGTCTCGCTCTCGCTGGCCGACGGGTCGTACACCGCGGTGATGGGGCCGAGCGGGTCGGGCAAGAGCACGCTGTTGAACCTCGTAGGGGCGCTCGACACGCCGACCGAGGGCACCGTGGAAGTCGCCGGCAACGACCTCGGGGCCGCCACCGACGACGAGCGCGCCGCGATCCGCGGCACCGAGATCGGCTTCGTCTTCCAGACCTTCAACCTCCTCCCCCGTTCCGACGCCGTCGAGAACGTCGCCCTCCCGCTGGTGTTCGCCGGCTGGTCGCGCGAGTGCCGCCACGACCGCGCGACCGACCTCCTCGACCGAGTCGGCCTCGGCGACCGCCTCCACCACCGCCCGACGCAGCTCTCGGGTGGCCAGCGCCAGCGGGTCGCGATCGCCCGTGCGCTCGCGCCCGACCCCGCCGTCGTGCTCGCCGACGAACCGACCGGCAACGTCGACACCGAGACCGGCGCGGGGGTCATGAACCTCCTCGCGGCGGCGAACGACCGCGGGACGACGATCCTGCTCGTGACGCACGCGCGGGAGATCGCCGAGCACGCCGACCGGATTGTCACCGTTCGTGACGGCCGCCGGGAGTCGACCGAGGAGCTGGGAGACCACACCGCGACCGGGGCGCGGGACGCCTGATGGAGGTCGGCGAGACGCTCCGGATGGCGTCGCGGTCGGTGCGGTCGCACAAGCTCCGGTCGGCGCTCACGGTCATCGGCGTCGTGATCGGCATCGCGTCGGTGGTGACGTTCGCGACGTTCGGCGCGAGCGTGAAGGCCGACATCGTGAGCGACGTGGGTTCGTCGAGCGCCAGCGATATCTACGCCCTCCCGACGGCGGCGGACGACGACGGCGGCTTCGGTGGCGGTGTCGGCCAGCCGGTCTTCACCGCCCACGACGTCGAGCAGTTGCAGGCGATCGAGGGGGCTCGTGCGGCGATCCCGCGGGGCAACGTCCCGGTCTCCGAGCTCCGGTTCGGGAACGACTCGGTCTCACAGAGCCAGATCCTCGCCACCACGCCGGAGGCGTTCCCGGCGGATTCGGTGGTCGCGGGGCGAGCGTTCCGCTCGGGGGCACAGGAGGTCGTGGTGAACCGCGCCGCGACCGAGACATTCGATCGGAACGTCTCGGTTGGCGATAGCCTCACGATAACGCTGGCGAACGGGACGCGGAGCCGGGTCGCGGTCGTCGGGGTCGTCAACCGCACCGTCGGGGAGCTGCCGTTCACCTCGTTCGCGGGCGGCGCGCAGTTCTACGTGCCGGTCGAGCCCTTCTACCAGCAGACCGTCGAGAGCCCCGCCACGGGCACGACTCAGCGTGCGTATCCGCAGGTCACGGTGGTCGCGGACCCCGCACGGATCGATGGGGTTCGAGAGCGGGTTCGGACCTACCTCCGCGGCCCCTCCGATGCCGCCGAACTCGTCCCCGAGTCGGTCGAGCCGAGCGCCGAGACCAGCGGTGACTTCGTCGACCGGGTGGAGTCGATCATCGACCGCGTCACGCGGTTCGTCACCGGGATCGGGGTGATCGCGCTGGTGGTCGCCGCCGTCGGGATCGCCAACATCATGCTAGTGAGCGTGGCCGAACGGACCCGCGAGATCGGGATCATGAAGGCCGTCGGCGCGCGCAACCGCGACGTGATGGCGCTGTTCCTCACCGAGGCCACGCTACTCGGCGTCGTCGGGGCCATCGTGGGGCTCCCGCTCGGCGTGACCGTGGCCTACGGCGCGACGCTCTACGCCGAGGTGGCGTTCACCCCGGCCTACGACTGGTTCGCCATCGCGGTCGCCGTCGGGATCCTGGTTGGGGTCCTCGCCGGGCTCTACCCCGCGTGGCGCGCCGCCCGTATCGACCCCATCGACGCGCTCAGGTACGAGTGAGGGGCGTTCGATCGCTCGCTGAAACGAGCCCCCTATGTGCGACGGGTGACGATCCCTCCGCATGTCTCCGTCATCCGACTCGACCGTCGACCTCCGGGATCTCTACGAACGGGCGCGGGCAGGTCGGTACGGCTTCTTCGCGAGCAACGTCACCCACTTCGACGTCCTCGTCGGTCTGCTGGACGGAAGCGCCACCGCGGACGCCGATTTAGTCATACAAGCGAGCCGCGAGGAGGCGGCCTTCTTCGGTGGCGGTGACCCCGCGGTCGGGCTGGAGGTCCTCGACACGACCCTCGATTCGCTCGCCGAGCGGTACGGTATCGAGGCGTTCTGCAACGTCGACCACGTCCATCTCCCCGAGGAGACGGAGTTCCTCGAAACTTGCCTCGACTCGGACGTCCCCGATTCGGTGATGGTCGACGCCTCCGACCGGCCGTTCGAGGAGAACGTCGAGCGCACCGCCGAGACCGTCGAGCGGGCCGACGACGACCTGCTCGTCGAGGCCGAACTCGGTCGCATCGCGGGTGTCGAGGGGAGCACCGAGACGGCCGCCGACGAGGCGTTCTACACCGACCCCGAAACCGCCGTCGAGTTCGTCGAACGCACGGGCTGTGACCTGCTCGCGGTCTCGATCGGCACCCAGCACGGCGTCGCGTCCGACCGGGACCTCGACGTGCGACCGGACCTCGCCATGGCGATCGACGAGGCCCTCGTCGAGGCAGGGGAAGAGACCTTCCTCGTCGTGCACGGGGCCTCCGGCCTCGCGGACGAGCGGATCGAGGCGCTGCTCAATGCCGGGGTCTGCAAGTTCAACAAGAACACTCGCTACCAGTACGAGTTCGCCCGGACCGCCGCGGACTTTTACCACGACCACGCGGACGCCATCCGCCCGCCCGAGGGCGTCGCCGACGACCGCTCGAACTTCTTCGCCGGGAGCGACTGGTCACCGGAGAAGACGTTCTTTCACCCGCACGTCGTCTCGAACGCCGCCCGCGACCGCGTCGCGACGGTCATGAGCGACCTCTGTGAGGTGACGGGCAACGCCGGGGAGACGATGGCCTCGGGACGATGACCGGGGACGATCCCGTCCTGATCGGGATCGACGCCGGGCTGACCAACGTCACGGTGACGGCGTTCGACGGGACGGGCGACGACCTCGCGATCGCCTCCGAACCGACGCCGACGGTCGAGACGCCGCCCGACCGGGACGAGCAGGACCACGACCGGCTCTGGGAGACCGTCCGCGAGACGGTCGCAGCGGTGCTCGACGCGCCCGCGGTCACGCCGGCGGCGGTCGCCGGGGTCGGCGTCGCCGGTCACGGCCACGGCCTCTACGGGCTCGATAGCGACGGGGACCCCATCTGTGGGGTCAAATCGACCGACAGCCGGGCGATCGGTGTCATCGACGAACAGCGCTCGGACGTGGCCGACGCGGTCGCCGACCGCCTCGGCTGGCAGCCGTTCGGTGCCGACCCGTTGAGCCTGCTCGTCTGGCTCGCCGAGCACGACCCGACGACCTACGACCGGCTCGATACGGTACTCTTCATGAAGGACGTGCTCACCCACCGGCTTACCGGCGAGCGGTCGACGGACCCCACGGAGGGGAGCGTCTTCTACGGTCCCGAGGGGGAGTACGACCGGGAGGTCCTCGAGCTGCTCGACGTCTCGGAAGCCTTCGAGACGCTGCCACCGGTGAAACCGAGCACCGACGCCTGCGGCACGGTGACGAGCGAGGCCGCGGCCCGAACCGGACTTCCCGAGGGAACACCGGTCGCCACGGGGTTACACGACGTCGCGGCGTGTGCGCTCGGGGCCGGGCTTACCGAGCCCGGCGACGGCCTCGCGATCCTCGGCACCTGGGGCCAGAGCGTCGCGGTGCTCGACTCGCCGGCGGACGGCACCGGCGGCCTTCCTCGACGGTATCTCGACGGCTGGATCCGGTACAAGGGGCTCAGGGCCGGCGCGGCCTGTGTCGAGTGGTTCACCGAGACCTACGGGGCCGACTGGCACCGGGAGGCGCGCGAACGGGACGTCGACCCACACACGGTCTACGAGGAGACGATCGCCGATGTCGACCCCGGTTCGAACGGCGTCGTCTTCCACCCCTTCCTCAACGGCTCGACGGACGACCCGACCGGCACGGGCGGGTTCTTCGGGCTCCGGATGGACCACACCGACGCGCAGATGCTCCGGTCGATCTACGAGGGCGTCGCGGTCGCACAGACGAATGCGCTCTCCGAGCTCGCACCGGAACTCGAATCGATCCGGCTCACGGGCGGTGGCGCACGAAGCGACGAGTGGGCGCGGATGTTCGCCGACATCGCCGGCCGGCGGGTCACGGTGCCCGCCGAGCGCGAGACCGGGGCACTCGGGGCGGCACTGTGCGGTGGCGTCGCCGCCGGCGTCTACCCGGACGTCGAGCGGGCGGTCGAGCGAACCGTCGAGCCGGCCCGCCGGTACGAACCGAACCCGGACGTCGAGGCGACCTATCGGACGCTGGCGACGGCGTTCTCGCAGGCGGTCGACGGGATGCGCGCGCCGTGGGAAACGCTCAAGTCGCTTAGGGAGATGTCCCAACACGAAGAATGAACGTGTTGCTCTGCGGTGACCCACAACAGCCGAGCGAGTACATGTACGAAGCGCTCGGCCATCTCGAGGACCGAGGTCTGACGTTCGAGCGGATGGACTGGATGGGCGAGGCCTCCCCCGGTGAGTTCCGGAACGTGACGATGGACATGGAGTCGCTCGGCCCCGGGAGCTACGACACCGACGCCATCGCCGAGCGGCTCGACGGCATCGACGCCCTCGTCGTCCACAAGGCACCCGTCTCCCGCGAACTCATCGAGAGCGGCGACTCGCTCTCGATCGTCGGGGCCGCCCGCGGCGGGACGGAGAACGTCGATATCGACGCGGCCCACGAGCACGATATCACCGTCCTGCACGCGCCCGGCCGGAACCGCGACGCCGTCGCCGACTATGCGGTCTCGATGCTGCTCTCGCGGGTGCGCGAGATCCCGTTCAACCACGCCGACCTCTCAACCGGCGAGTGGAGCCAGGTGTTCGACCCCGACCAGCTCCCACCGGACATGCGAACCGCGACGGTCGGGATCGTCGGCTTCGGCCACATCGGCCGCGGCGTCGCCCGACGACTGGCGGGATTCGAGACCGAGTGTCTGGTCTACGACCCGTTCGTCGCCGACGAGGAGATCCGAGACGCGGGTTCCGAGCCAGCCGACCTGCCCGACCTGCTCGCCGAAGCCGACGCCGTGACCCTCCACGTCCGGCTCTCCAAGGACACCGCCGAGATGATCGGCGAGGAACAGTTCGCGCAGATGAACGACGAGGCGTACCTGGTCAACACCGCGCGGGGCGGGTTGGTCGACGAGGAGGCGCTCGTCGACGCGCTCGCGGCGGACGAGATCGGCGGCGCGGCGCTCGACGTCTTCCAGGACGAGCCGCTGCCGGACGACCACCCGCTGCTCGACTTCGAGAACGTCGTGCTGACGCCGCACGTCGCCGGCTCGACCCGCGATGCGGTGCTCGGCGGGCCGCGGATCATCGCGACACAGCTCGAAGCACACCTCGACGACGAGACGCCCGAGCACGTTGTGCAGTGAACTGACCGGCCCGCGACGACGCAACGACGTTTCTCAGTCGACTCTGGCCTCGTCGCCCGCGAGATCCTCGATTATCTGCATGACTCCCGAATTGTCGTCGCGACCGCGGCCGGTGGTCTCCATCGCCTTGTAGAGTTCGTGGGCCACCGAGGTCTGGGGCATCGGCGAACCGAACGCCTCGCCGGCGTCGGTGGCGATCCGGAGGTCCTTGTACTGGTACGAGGCGAAGAAGCCGGGGTCGAATTCGCCATGAATCATGTTGGGCGCACGGTTGTCGAGCGTCCAGCAGCCCGCCGCGGCCCCCGAGATGGCCTCGACGACGGCTTCGAGGTCCGCGCCCGCCTGGTGGGCGAACACCAGCGCCTCGCTGACCCCGACCATCTGGGCGGCGACCACGATCTGGTTGCAGGCCTTCGTGGTCTGACCCGCGCCGTTCGGTCCGCAGTGAGTCACGGTACTGCCCATCACCTCGAAGAGCTCCCGACAGTCCTCGAAGACCGACTCGTCCCCGCCGACCATGATCGAGAGCGTGCCCTCGATCGCGCCCTCCTCGCCACCCGAGATCGGCGCGTCGAGCATCGCCGCACTCTCCGCTCGGATCTCCTCGGCGAGCTCCTCGGTCACCGTCGGCGAGATGGTCGACATGTCCACGACGACCATCCCGTCTTCCAGCCCGTTGAGCACGCCCTCCTCCCCGCGAACGATCTCCTCGACGACCGGCGAGTCGGGGAGACAGGTGATCACGACGTCCGCGCGCTCGGTGACCTCCTCGAGTGAGTCCGCGCCCTCGCCGCCGTAGGCTTCGAGCTCCGCGACGGGTTCGTCGGAGCGGTTGTACCCCACGACGTCGTAGCCCGCGTCGACGAGGTTCTTCGCCATCGGTCCGCCCATGATGCCGAGGCCGACGAAGCCGACCGTTTCGGTTGACATAGCTCGAGAATCTCGCGCCGGGGTCAAAACGATGCCGGCGGGCGGGTCAGAACCTATCGACGGTGAACGGTTCGAGCGCATCGGGAACGTCGGGGGCCGTAACGCAGGCATCTTCAACAGATACAGGAACTGAAGCTGAGATAGTGGTCAATAATCTATCTCCTTAGTCGACTACACAGATAGATGGCGATCAGCTCTGCGGTATGTTTAATCTCATCCGATTCGTAATAAATGCCATGAGCCAGTCCGTGAGAGGCCAGTACACCATGAGCAGAGCCTTACTAATCGGGGTTGGTGTTGGCGTCAGCGTGCTGTTCCTCTATTCGCTTGGCGGAGTAGTCGTTGCACGCTGGGATGTGGCAAATGTACCCATACCTCCAACACTTGATGCCACCAATACATATTTGCTTTTGTCGGCGTATGCGGTCGTCGTATTCGCCATACCGATTACCTCCTATCTTCGGCTCGGCGTTGTCAGCCCCGTTATCGCTCTTGCAGTCGTTCTCATTGGGTGGTCAGGCTTCGGTCTGGCAGTAAATGTTCTGCTCACAACAGGTGTATTCAGTTTGGGATACTACGCCATCGGTCTAACGCCACTCTATCTTGCTGTCTATGTAATTTTAGGCGGACTAGAATACTACGTGCAAGCATGATTGCCCTTATTTACTGAGAGGAGGATCTTATCCGACTATTGCCATCTCGCTTTCCCCGGTCGCGCACCTCCTGAATACTCTCCCTTCGGTCCGTTCCTTCGAAGGCTCCAAACCCCGCAAAGAGGTCTCGGTCCTCGGTCAGTAGTCGCTCAAGTACGTCGTTGAACGATTCCCCTCACGACGTCGGTTCTCCAGTTCGGTTTTCACGACCGAGCTGACCCTGATCTGTTCGTCAGCAGTGCTCATATTGCGTTGCCATTCGTATCGACGCGACTTGTGCCATCGGCTGAGAGGAACGCTCCCATCCGGACCGACTTCGTACGGACTACAACGGGTCGGTGATACTCTCCGTGTGAGCGCCCAGAGCCGCTGGCTACGACGAACGACGAGGGCCGATTCCGGCGTTTCGATTTCGCCTCGCGAATGCCGCCATCGTCCCGGGAACATGTCAGGACAACCAGGGCGGATCCGAGCAGTAGCCATCCCAGTCGGTGCGAACACACGAACGTACTGCTGAGTGACGAGCGCACCGCAGTTATCACAGTTCGGCATACTCAGCGGTGGCTTGTTCGACTTGCCTGACGGTATCGGGTTCGAGTAGGATAGCGACTCTCGTTCGGGTATCACGTCGTGTGTTGCGGCGTGTTGAGTGGGGTGTACGGGTGGAAGACCCGGATCGGACCGGTCAGAACCGGTCGACTCCGAACGGTTCGAGCGCGTCGGACTCGTCGCCGCGAACCGCGTCCGCGACGAGCTTTCCCGAGTACGGCCCGAGCTGGAGGCCCGAAGGGCCGTGACCCGTCGCGACGAACGCGCCTTCGATCCCCGGTACCGCGCCGAGCGCCGGGAGGCCATCGGCCGAAACCGGGCGGAGGCCGACCCGCACCTCCTGGACGGACGCCTCGGCGAGTCCCGGCGCGACCCGCGTTGCCTCGTCGAGCACCTCCCGAAGCCCCGCAACGGTGGTGTGGGGCGCGAACCCGGTGCCGGTTTCGCGGGTCGCGCCGACCGCGACCCGGCCGTCGTCCCACGAGACGAGGTAGTGGCCGCGAAACGGGCTGACGATCGGCCAGTCGGTCGTGTCCGCGTCGACGTCGAGGTGGACGATCTGGCCACGCTGGGGTTCGATCGGGATCGAGATTCCGAGCTGGTCGCCGAACGCCGCCGACCACGCGCCGCCGGCGACGACGACCCGCCCCGTCTCGATCCGGTCGCCGTCCACGACGACCGCCTCGATCGAATCGTTCTCGACTACGAGCCGCTCCGCGCTCGCATCCCTCGTTTCGAGCCCGTGCGTCTCGCCCGCCCGCCGGAGCGCGCCCTCGAACGTCCGCCCGTCGACCCGCGCGGCGTCGTCGTACCGAAACGCCCGCCGGACGTCGGCCAGCGGGGGAAACGCCGCGCGGGCGTCTTCGGTCGAGAGCTCGGCGATCGAACCCCCTGCTGGTGGACCGGCCGCCGCCTCGCGCCGGCGGACCTCGGTGAGGGTCTCGTCGAATTCCTCGATTTCCTCGTCGTCGACCGCGACCCGGAGGAGGTCGCGTTTCGCGTAGCCGCGCGGGCCGTCTTGGTCGGTTTCGAGCGCCGCCACGAGGTCGTCGTAGTAGGCCACCGCCTCTGCGGCGAACCCGAACCACGGTTCGCCGCGCGAACTCGTCGCCGCCGAGAGGATGCCCGCGCCGGCGTCGGTCGCCCGACCCTCGTCTCGACGGTCGACGAGCAACGTTTCGACCCCGTTCCGGGCGAGATGGTACGCCGTCGCGGAGCCGACGATGCCGCCGCCGACCACCACCGCTTCGTAACGCTCGTGCATATCCCCGGGGCGCGTGGTCGCGGACTCAACGTATCGATCCCGGCGGCTGCTGCCGGTTTTCGGCCGGCCGAGCGGTTCCGATTTCGCGGCCCGAGGTTCGCAGGCGATACATCTATACGCGGCGAGGGACTCCGTACCATGATGGTTGATGATGGTGTCCGCGGGCGGGATCCCGCCGTTCGCGTCGCCGGGGCGGGGAACGACTCGCGGAGCGACGAACTCCTCGCCGTCGGGCGCGACCCCGAGACGACCGTCGCGGTAGCGGACGTCGGGTCGACCGGGATCGCCGGTCTCGAACCGCTCGTGTTGGCGACGCTCGATGGCGAAACTGCCTTCTTCTCCGGGATGGATACAGACGGCGTTCGAGCGCTCGTCGAGTCGCTCGACGAGGGAACGCTGCCGACCGACGACGCGATGGCGGTCGTCGAACACGACCCCGAAACGGCGTCACTCCCGCTCCCCGACGACGGACCGCTCGCGGTCGGGCGACGGGCCGTGCTCTCCGGGACCGGATGGACGGACCCGACGAGCGCCGACGACTACCGTGACGGGAAGCTCCTCGCGTCGGAAATGACCGACGACGCGATGGAACGGCTCCGCGAGACGGGACTGCGTGGGCGTGGCCGCGGCGACGTCGCCACCGATACGCCGGTGGTCGAGGAGTGGGAAACCGTCGCCGAAACCGACGGCGACGCAGTGGTGGTCGTGAACGCCAACGAGGCCGACCCCGACGCCGAGGCCGATCGTCTGTTACTCGAAAGCGCGCCCTTCTCGGTGCTCGACCCGGCGTTCGCCGCCGCCCGCGCGGTGGACGCCACCGATCTCGTGGTCTACGTCAACGAACGCGAGCACTTGGCCCGCGAGCGGGCGAAGACGGCGGCGGAAACCCTCGACGGAACCGTCGACGGGCTCTCGACCCGGATCGTCGCCGGCCCGGACGAGTACAAAGCCGGCGAACCCACGGTGGTCCTCGAAGCCATCGAGGGCAACCACCGGCTCGAAGCCCGGCGCACCCCGCCCGGCCCCAGTGAGTACGGTGTCGACGGCCGCCCCACGCTGGTCCACACGCCGCGGACGTTCGCCCAAGTCGGGCGCGCCCTCGCTGGCGAGGACCTCGGCGGCGTGGCTTCTGACCCCGGAACCCGACTGGTCACCGTCACGGGCGACGTCGCGTCCCCGGCGACGGTCGAGCTCTCGACGGACGACGGCCTCGATTCGGCGCTGTCGGCGGTCGAGGCGGGTGGCCGAAGTATGGCCTGCGTCGGCGGCGTCTTCGGCGGGCTGACGCGCACGCTCGACGTCCCCGCGAACGCGTCCGGGCTGACCGGCGCACAGCTCGGCACCAACGGCGTGGTCGAACTCCTCGACGAGTCGACCTGCCCGGTGGCGTTCGCGGGCGAACGCGCGACGTTCGCGAAGGAGGAAAACTGCGGCCGGTGCGTCCCCGGTCGCGAGGGCTCGAAACAGCTGGTGAACCTCCTCCGGGACGTCTACGACGGCGAGTACAAGGAGGGGATGCTCCGCGAACTCGCGCGGGTGATGCGCGAGACCAGCACCTGTGAGTTCGGGCGCGACGCACCCCGCCCCGTGACGACCGCGATGGACGGCTTCGGTGCAGAGTTCGCCGCCCACGCCCAGGGCCGCTGTCCGACCGGGGCCTGTGACCGATGACGACCGACGAGCCGTTCGACACGACCGACGACGAGGACCTATCATGAGTACGGACCCGATCTGGGAGAAATCCCACACGACCGGCCCCGACGTACCGTTCACCGAGGACATCGCCCCGGGAACCGCGAACGACCCCGCGGCGGGCGCGACCGAGGCGGCCACGGTGACCGTCGACGGCGAGCCCGTCACGGTCGAGGAAGGGGAGACCCTGCTCGACGCCTGCGAACGCGTCGAGACCGAGGGCGAAGTGCTCGCGCTCTGTTCGTACGATCTCGAAGCGGAGATCGGCCCGCGGAGCGAGTGCCGAACCTGTATGGTCGAGACCGAGGAGCACGGCGTCGTGCCCTCGTGTAGCTTCCCGCCGGAGGAGGGGATGAGCGTCACCACCGACACCGCCGCGGCGAGCGAGGCGCGGGACGTCAACCTCGACCTCCTCCTCTCGAACCACAACCTGCTCTGTACGACCTGTGGACAGAACGGCCGGTGCGATCTCCAGGACGTCTCGATCCAGAACGAGGTCGAGGACCCGAGATACGGCGTGATGCACGATCGGAGCCAGCTCGAACCGCTCGACGATTCGTCCCCCTTCATCCAGATCGACCGCAACAAGTGTATCCTCTGTAACCGCTGTGTCGAGGCCTGTAACGACGTCCAGGTCGAGGGCGTGCTCCGGATGGAGGGCTCGGCCGAGGACACCAGGATAGGATTCCAGAACGGTGCGGAGACGATGATGGAGTCGACCTGCGTCTCCTGCGGGCACTGCGCGACGGTCTGCCCGACGGGCGCGCTGGTCGAACAGGGGCTCGTGGACTCCACGACGCTGCCCGTCCCCGGCTTCACCCACAAGAACTCCGCCGAGGAGATAATCGGCGAGGAGTACGAGCACCAGCCGGGCCAGATGACCCCGATGAAGCGCCAGGAGGAGACCGAGAACGAGCCGGCGGCCACCTTCGAATCCGTGGGGGACGACTGAGATGAGCCAGGACACACCCGACACCGAGAACGAGGGCGTCGCGGGCTTCATGGCCCGCGCGAAGGCACAGGCGGGCGAACAGGCCAAGGAGACCGCGAACGACAAGGTAGTGCGGCCGTTCGAGCACGCGGTCTCGGGCTTCATGGGGAACGCGGTCTCGGAGGGCCGGCTGTTCTCGATCGCGGACGCGGTTGCCGACTACCAAGAGAACGACATCGACGTCACCGACACGACCTGTGAGTACTGCGCGGTCGGCTGTCGGTTCGACGTCCTCACGAAGGACGGCGAGTTCCTCGGGACCAGACCCCGCCCGGAGAAGGCACCGATCAACGGGATCTCGACCTGTGTCAAAGGGAAATTCGCCCACGGCTACACCCACAGCGACGACCGGCTGACCCAGCCGCTCGTGAAGGAGGACGGCGAGTTCCGGGAGGCCTCGTGGGACGAGGCGCTGACGCGGGTCGCCGAGGGACTCGGCGGCATCAAGGAGGAGTACGGCCCCGACGCGCTGGGCTTCGTGGCCTCCTCGAAGGCCACCAACGAGGACAACTACGCGATGCAGCGGTTCGCGCGCGAGGTCATCGGCACCAACAACATCGACAACTGCAACCGGCTCTGTCACTCCTCGACCGTCTCGGGGCTCTCCTCGACGTTCGGCTTCGGCGCGGCCTCCGTCGGGATGGAGGCGCTCGAAGAGACCGATTGCTACCTTCTCACTGGGTCGAACACCACCGAGGCCCACCCGGTGCTCGCGACGCGGATCAAGCAGAACGTCATGCACAACGACGCGGACCTCCTCGTGTTCGACCCGCGGAAGACCCAGATCGCGGAGTACGCCGACCAGTATTCCCAGATCAAGGCGGGCTACGACAACACCTGGCTCAACGGGCTCGTCAGGTACATCCTGAAGAACGACCTCGAAGACCGAGAGTTCATCGAGGAGCGGACCTCGGGGATCGAGCAGGTCGAGGAGAGCGTCGAGAAGTTCACGCCGGAGTTCGTCGAGGAGCACGCCGGGGTCCCGCCCGAGGAGATCGCGAGCGCGGCCGAGACCATCACGGAGGCCGACTCCTGTGTGTTCGGCTGGACGCTCGGGATGACCGAGCACGCCAAGGGCACCGAGAACATCTACGCCATCGCGAACCTCGCGCTGGTGACGGGTCACATCGGGAACCCGAAATCCGGTGTCTCACCGTTCCGTGGCCAGAACAACGTCCAGGGCGGCGGCGGTGACATGGGGCCGCTCCCCAACAACTTCCCGGGCTACCAGCCGGTGACGAACGAGGAGAACCGGGAGAAGTTCGCCGAGGCCTACGGCATGGACGTCGAGGAGATGCCCGACAAGGAGGGCTATCGGCTCACGGATATGTTCCTCGCGGCCGCCGACGGCGACATCCGGGGGATGTTCATCCAGGGCGAGAACTCGCTGGTCTCGGAGCCGAACATCGCCCACGCCCGCGAGGTCCTCACCGAGGACGTCGACTTCCTCGCGGTCCAGGACATCTTCCTGACCGAGACCGCCGAGCTCGCCGACGTGGTCCTGCCGGCGACCGCCTCGCTCGAGTCCAACGGCACGTACACCGCCTCGACGCGTCACGTCCAGTTGGTGAAACGGGCGGTCGACCCCATCGGCAACGCCAAACCCGACTGGCGAATCACGAAGGCGCTCGCGGCGAAGTTCGGTTACGAGTGGGAGTACGAGCACCCGAGCGACATCATGGACGAGATCAGTGAGGTGGTTCCGATCTACGGTGGCATCAGCCACGAGCGCCTCGAAGCCCTCGAAGACGGCGACGGGCTCCAGTGGCCCGTCTGGGACATGGACCATCCCGGCACCCCCTACACCTACGAGGAGGAGTTCCAGACCAACGACGGCCTGGCGCACATGCATCCCGCCGATACCGTCGATCCGTCGGAGACGCCCGACGACGACTACCCGCTGGTGATGACCTCGGGACGGGTCCTCTATCAGTACCACACCGGGACGATGACGTTCCGCGACGAGGGGATCATGTCCTACTCCGACAAGAGCTTCGTCGAGGTCCACCCCGAGACCGCCGAAGAGTACGGGATCGCGGACGAGGAGGTCGTCGAACTCACCTCCCGGCACGGCAAGACGGAGATGCTGGTGCAGATCACGACCCGCCCGAACCCCGGCGAGGTGTTCGTCCCGATGCACTACCTCGAAGGCGGCGCGAACAACCTCACGAAGGAGGACCCGCTCGACGGTGCGGCACGCACACCCGAGTACAAGATCACCGACGTCCAGATCACGGGGACCGAGAAGGAGGCCGACGACCTCCAGGGGAGCGTGCCGCGTGGCGAGGCGGGACGACCCGCGAGCTCGGACGACTGACGGCGCGGGCGGTGCCAACAGTTATTCTTCGCCGTCCCGAACGAAACGACCATGGGAACGGTCACCGAGGACGACGTCGGCAAGCCAATCCTCACGGCGAACGGGCGGAACATCGGCACGCTCGGCGGGGTCGACGGCCCTACGATGTACATCGACGTCGACGACGACATCGACCCCGGACTCCTGAGCGACATGAAGATCGCCGAGATCACGGGTATCAAGGTCGAGGGCGAGACTCTCGCGGGCGCGCCGCTGGCGTCGGTCGCCGACGTCACCGACGAGGAGATCCGGTTCTGGCCGTCCTACGCCGCCGAGTCCGAACACGAGTCGGTCTCCTACGAGGACATCCCCGAGGAAGAGAGCCACACCGAGGACTTCTGAACGCACGGACCCGCCGGCGCGGTCAACACCTAAGTGCTCGTGCACGAAACGTGACCCAATGAGTTGGACCGTGAAAGCGAAGCGGCTGGTCGGCCTCGACCCGACGCCGACCGGCATCGGCAGCCACCAGCGAACCGTCCACGAGTGTACGGTCTGTGGAACCGAGTTCGACGTCGAGGGGTCGACCTGTCCGAACTGCGGGAGTCACCTCCTGCGCGAGAAAACGACGACCCCCCGAGCGGGATTCAACCTCGCGTTCGCGGTCGTCACGGCCGGCCTCGCGGTGGCGTACAACGTCCTGACGGGTAACTACCCGAAGGAAGGGCCGGGGGCCTAGCCGGACCGTCGGAACGCGCGAACGACGGCGACGACGGAACGACCCCGCGGAGGGGTTTTGTCGTCTCACGACCTACCGGAGGCCATGTCGCTTCTGATCGGCACGCGGGACGGCGTCTTCCGGTCGGGCGAGTCGCTCGACGACGCGGAGCGCGTGGTCGATGCGGGGAACACGCTTCGAGTGCGGACGTTCGAGGGGAGCGCGTACGCCGCGACCACGAGCGGGCTCTACCGCTCGACCGACGGTGGGGCGGAGTGGGAGCGGCTCGACGTCCCACGCGAGGAGATCTACTCGGTCGTCACGAGCCCCGACGGCGAGCGCCTCTACGCGGGGACGCATCCCGCCCACCTCTACGTCTCGATGGATAGTGGTGAAACCTGGAACGAGTGCGAGGGCTTCCAGGAGCTTCCGTCGCGCGACGAGTGGCACACCCCGCGCCACCGAAACGAGGCGCACGTCCGGGGTCTCGGAACCCATTCCGACGCGCCCGAGAGAGTGGTCGCGGGTGTCGAGGTCGGCGGGGTCCACGTCAGTGACGACCGCGGCGAGACGTGGACCGAACGGCGCGAGGGGGTCCACAACGACGTCCACCACGTCCTCGTGCTCGGCGACGAGGAGTACGTCGCCTCGACCGGCGGCGGGCTCTACCGGACCCGCGACGCCGGCCGGTCGTGGACCAGGATCGACGAAGCCGTCGACCACAGCTACTTCCGGGAGACGTTCGCGTTCGAGGGGACCCTCTACGTCGCCGCGGCGCGCGACCCGCCGCCGACGTGGGGCGGGGAGAACGGGGCCGACGCGGCGCTGTTCGAATCGCGGGACGGCGGCGACACGCTCGATTCGGTGTCGTATCCCGGCGATCCCGAGGAGTTCGTGCTCGCGTGGACGGCGTGGGACGGTCGGGTGGTCGCCGGAACCACCGAAGGCCGGGTGCTGGCTCGCGAGCCCGACGGCTGGACGACGGTCGGACACGTCCCGTCCGGGGTCCGCTCGCTCGCGGTCGTCTGAGGGACCACGGGAGTGAGAGCTTCGGAGCGTTCGGGGGACGGGTCGAACACGCGTGGTCAGCGCGCAGGTTTAACCGTCCGCGGGCCGAAGCCAACCCATGCTCGTCGATGGGTTCGGACGGGAGGTCTCGGGGGTCCGGATCTCGCTGACCGACCGCTGCAACTTCGACTGCGTCTACTGCCACAACGAGGGGCTCGGCGACACCCGCGGGCCGATGGACCCCGCCGAGAACGAGATGGGGACGGACGACGTGGTGCGGTTTCTGGAGGTCGCCCGCGAGTTCGGCGTCGAGAAGGCGAAGTTCACCGGGGGCGAACCGATGCTCCGCGACGACCTGGAGGAGATCGTTCGGCGCACGCCCGAGGGGATGGAGACCTCGCTCACCACCAACGGGACCTTCCTCCCGGGCCGGGCCGAGACGCTCCGCGCGGCCGGACTGGACCGAGTCAACGTCTCCCAGGACGCCCTCGACAGGGAGGACTTCGCCGCGATCACCGAATCGGGTGCCTACGACCGAGTCATCGAAGGGGTCGAGGCCGCGCTCGATGCGGGGCTCGACCCGGTGAAGCTCAACATGGTGGTCTTCGAGGGCACAGTAGAGTACGTCCCGGAGATGGTCGACCACGTCGCGACGAACCCCGGCCTTCGGCTCCAGCTCATCGAGTACATGCCCGAGATCGCCGGTCATCCCGAGTGGGCGATCGATATCCAACGGATCCACGACTGGCTCGCCGAGCGAGCGAGTCGGATCGAACACCGCGAGATGCACGACCGGCGGCGCTACTGGATGACCGGTGAGGACGAAGCCCACGGTGCCCCCGACGACACCTCGGGGGGGATGGTCGAGATCGTCGACCCCGTCGGCAACGAGACGTTCTGTGCGAACTGCCACCGGGTGCGGGTCACCCACGAGGGCTACCTCAAGGGCTGTCTGAACCGCAACGACGACCTCAAGTCGATGGGCGAGATGAACCGGGACGAGATCCGCGAAGCCTTCCGCGAGGTCGTCGACAGTCGAGTTCCCTACTACGGCGAGTACATGGTCCGGGACGGCGACGGCGGCTGGACGGTCAACGAGAAGTACCTCGAAGAGCCGGTCAGCGCGTAGCGCCGTCGCCCGACTCGGCCCCGGATCCGTTCTCGAACGTGGCCGCGACGCGCCGCAGCCCCTCCCGTGTGTTGACGTTGGTGAACGTCCCCCCAGCACCGCGTTCGCGGGCAGTCGACGCCTCGACGACGACCTGGTCGAGTGCCGAGAGCGCCGATACCAGCCGCCGGTCGCCGTTCGCGAGCGCCCGCGTGGCGGCCTCGACCATCGCGGCCCGCCGGTAGACCGCGTGCGTGGGTTGCAGCCGTCCCTTCCACCGAGGCACCGCGGCGTCGTGACCCGCCGCGCGGTCGAACAGGAACGAGACGAATCCGGGGTCGACCAGCGGCATGTCGGCGGCGACGACCGCGGCGTACGTCGCATCGATCGTGGTCAGTCCCGTCCGGATCCCGGCGAGCGGTCCCTCGTCGGGGGTCGGATCCACCGCGAACTCGACGGTCGTCCCCGGGAGCGCGCGCTCGATCCCGTCGACCTGCGCGGCCCGACAGTTCACCACGAGCTCGTCGACGACGCCGTCGAGCCGCGTCGCGACTCGGCGGACCATCGGCACGCCGGCGACGTCGGCCAGGACCTTGTCGGTCTCGCCGAAGCGCGTCGAGAAGCCGCCGGCGAGGATGACTCCGGCACGCATCGTGGATGGGTAGGTGGCCGTGAGGATGAGGGTTCCGCCCTCCGGCTCAGTCGTTCAGCGGCCGGTCGGCGGCGGTCGTGGCGGGGCGGAGTTCGACGTGCGTCTGCCCCTCCCCGACCAGCGGGTCGGCGGCGCGGGCGTGGAGGTAGACACACCCCTCACGGACGCTCTCGGTACGTCGAACGGTCGTCTCGATGGCACCGTTCGCGTTCTCGACGACCGCCCGGTCGCCGTCCGCGAGCCCGTTTTCGTCCGCATCGGTGGGGTGGATCGCGAGCGTATCGTCGTGGCCGTCGCCGTCGCGCCCCATCGTGGTGTTGGTGGTGTCGCCGCTCCGGCCGCCAGTGAGGAGGACGAGTCCGTCGTCGGTCGCCTCGTCCGCGGTCGCGGCGGTCGGGACGAACGGGGCGCGCTGCTCGCTGTTCAGGAACCGCTCGCGGTGGAGCACTGCCGTCCCCTCGTCCGCACCCTCGTCGAACGGCCAGCGCTGGCCCCCGGTCCCGATACCCTCGTAGCTCATACCGGCGTAGCGCGGATTCACGGTGGTCATTTCCTCGAACACGCGTTCGGGGTCGTCGTCGAACGCGACGTCGGTGAGCCGGTCGCCGAGCGCGCAGAGGACGGCGAGGTCGTCTCGCGCCTCGCCCGGCGGGGATTCGAGGGTCCGCATACGCTGGACCTGGCGGTCGAGGTTGGTGACGGTGCCCGACTTCTCCGACCACGCGCTCGCCGGCAGCACCACGTCGGCGTGGGCGGTGGTCTCGGTGTGGGTCACGTCCTGAACCAACAGAAAATCGAGCGATTCGAGCCCGCGCGCGACGCGTTCGGTCCCGAGCTTCGTCACCGCCGGGTTCTCGCCGAGCACGAACGCCCCGCGGATCCCGTCGCCGAAGCCGCGCACGAGGTCCTGTTCGTTCGATCCGGGTTCGGTCGGGGGCTCGACGCCCCACACGTCCGCGACCCGCTCCCGGACGTCGGGGTCGGTGACGGGCTGGCCGCCCGGCAATCGGTGGGGGAGCGCGCCGACGTCGGAGGCACCCTGCTCGTTGTTGAGCCCGCGGAAGACGTTCATCCCGGTCCCGCGCTCGCCGAGGTTCCCCGTGAGCAGGAGGAGGTTCAACAGCGCCTCGGCGGTGTCGGGGCCGTCCTCGATGCCGGTGCCGGTGACGACCGTCGCGCGGTCGGCGCGTCCGAACCGACGGGCGACGTCCCGAATCGTCGCGAGGTCGACGCCGGCTCGGTCGGCGATCGCCGCCGGGTCCTCGTCCGCGACCGACGCCGCGAACGCCTCGAATCCAGTCGTACGGTCGGCGACGAACCCCTCGTCGACCAGTCCCTCGTCGAGGATCGTTCTCGCGAGCAGCGATATCACCTGTGCGTCGGTTCCGGGGCGCGGCGCGAGATGGTGGTCGGCGAGCCGTGTGGTGGCGTTCGCGCGCGGGTCGACGTGGACGAGGGTCGCGCCGTCGTTGACCGCCGGCCGGACGAACGAGTCGAACGCCACCGGCTGCTGGTCGGCGGGGTTCGAGCCCACGACCAGAAACACGTCGGCCTCCCTGATGTCCGCGAGCGAGTTGGTCATTCCGCCCGCGCCGAGGCGGGCCTCCATCGCCGAGACGCTCGCGTCGTGACACAGCCGCGCCCGGTTGTCGACGTTGTTGGTTCCGAGGACGCGTGCGAGCTTCTGGAAGGTGTAGTTCTCCTCGTTGGTGCAGTGTGGTGCCCCGAGGAAGGCGAGCGCGTCGGGACCGTGCTGGTCGACGATCCCCTCGAACGCAATTTCGATCCGGTCGAGGGCGTCCGGCCATGTCGCGGGTTCGAGGTCGCCATCGCGCCGGACCAGGGGTTCGGTCAGCCGGTCGTCGGGGTCGAACACGTCGAACGCGCCGATGCCCTTCGGACAGAGTTCGCCCCGCCGGTTGACCGGCGCGCCGCTGATGCCGCGCGCGCGTCCGGCGTTCGCGTCGTATCGGAGCGAACAGCCGACCGAACACCGTGGACAGACGCTTTGAACGCCGTCCGCTGGTTCCTGACTCATGATGAAACGAACCCGACCGTGGGGTCGACTCGGTACCTCCTTCGGTCGAGAAACGCAAAAACCTGTTCGCGCCGGGCGGGCCGTGACGAGCGCGGTCTACCCGAACTTCCCGGTGATGTAGTCCTCGACACGCTGGCTCTCGGGGTTCTCGAAGATCGCGTCGGTGTCGCCGTACTCGACGAGCTCCCCACCGGTGAGGAAGACCGCTGTCTGGTCCGAGATCCGGGCCGCTTGCTGCATGTTGTGGGTGACGACGACCACGGTGTAGTCCTGTGCGAGGTCCTCGATCAGGTCCTCGATCTTCGCGGTCGCGATCGGGTCGAGCGCCGATGCCGGCTCGTCCATCAGGATCACTTCGGGGCCGACGGCGAGACACCGGGCGATGCAGAGGCGCTGTTGCTGGCCGCCGGAGAGCCCGAGCGCGTTGTCGTCGAGTCGGTCCTTCACCTCACCCCAGATCGCCGCCTGCCGAAGCGAGCGCTCGACCAGTTCGTCCTCCTTCTCCCCCGAACCCCGGTCGAAGAGTTTGGCGAGCAGGCCAGTCTTGATGTCGCCGTGCTTTCGTGGGCCGTAGGCCACGTTGTCCCGGATCGACTTCGGGAACGGGTTCGGCTGCTGGAACACCATCCCCACTCGCTTTCGGAGCTCCACGAGGTTCGTCCCGTCGGCGTAGATGTCCTCGCCGTCGAGTTCGACCCGCCCGTCGACTCTCGCACTCCCGATCCGGTCGTTCATCCTGTTGAGACACCGGAGGAACGTCGACTTCCCACAGCCCGACGGCCCGATCAGCGCCGTCACGCTCTCCTCGGGGATATCGAGGCTGATGTCGGTGAGCGCGTGGTCGTCGCCGTAGTGGACGTTCACGTCCTCGGCCCGGAGCTTCGTCGGGCCGTCGAAGTCGTACTCGGTCCACGCGGGGTCGAGTCGTTCGTCCGTTTCGCCGGTCGTCCGTTCGGTGGTTGGTGGTGTCGTGGTCATGAGTCGAGTTTCCGCTGGAAGTAGGACCGCGAGGCGATGCCGACGGCGTAGAAGGCGAAGACCACCAGCAGGAGCACCAACGCGGTGGCCCACTGGAAGCCGCCGGAGACGTTCTCGGCCCCCGCGGTTATCGTCGCGAACAGCTGATACGGGAGGGCGGTCGAGGGCTGGAGCAGTGCGTCGGGGCTGACCACGCCGAGGCTCACGAACGGGAACGAGGAGGTGAACCCGAAGGAGACGTCGACGACGTCGGGACCGACCGCGGGGAACGGTTCGCCGGTCAGCACGAGGAGGATCGGTGCGGTCTCACCCGCGATCCGCCCCACCCCGAGGATCGTCCCGGTGATGACGCCCGGCATCGCGGCCGGCAACACCACCGTCTTGATCGTCTCCCACCGGCTCACCCCGAGCGCGACGCTGGCGTCGCGATACTCGTCGGGCACGTTGAGCAACGCCTCCCGGCTCGTGATGATCACCAACGGGAGGAGCATGAAGCCCAACACGATCATCCCCGAGAGGAGGCTGCTCTGGTTCGCGATCCGTGGGACGAGGAAGGCGAGCCCGAACAGGCCGTAGACGATGCTCGGGGTGCTCCAGAGACCGTTGGTGGCGACCTCGACGAGCGCGGTGAGCCGGCCCTGCTCGGCGTACTCGGTGAGGAAGACGGCGGTCCCAACGCCGAGGGGGACCGCCAGCAGGACCGCGCCGACCACCAGCCAGGCGGTGCCGACGATGGCGGGCGCGACGCCGTTCACGGGGTTGGTCATCGAGAAGCCTACCATCGTGAACGGCCAGTGGAACCAGACCACCGGCCCCTCGACGACCACGTACTGCCCCCAGAACGGAACCTGGAACCAGGTGATCGGCTCCCAGAACAGCCCGTACTGGATCCCGCGGAGCATCGGGCCGACCCCGCGAATCGCGATGAACGAGACCAGCCCGACGAGCAACGTGATCATCCCGGCGGCGTTCGCGCCGACGAGCAACGACGCGCCGCGGGCCTTCCCCTGCGGGCCGAACCCCGCGCTGGCCTGGGCCGTCGTCCAAGCGAGCACGAGACCCGCGAGGGAACACACCAGCGGGACCGTCGTCGCCGACCGGAAGACCCCCGACAACCCCGCAGGTTGCCAGGTCCACCCCGGACCGAGGACGCCGGCGAGAACCAGCCCGGCGACGACCAGGCCGAACCCGCCGCCGGTCGCCGCGAGCGCGACGTCCTCGCGCGGGCCCAGCGCCACCCCGACTCCGACCGCCGCACCGACGAGCGCGCCAACCGGCCAGAGGGTCGACAGACCGAGTGTCTGGGCCGCAACGAGTCCCCCGGCGGCCAGACCGACGAGCCCGAAGACCACGCCGAGCAGGAGACCGGCGGTGCGATCGGGCGTGGTCTCGAACGCGCCCGCCCGGGACCCGAGCCCGACCGCGACCATCCCGAGCGAGCCGAGCCCGAGGGCGGTCGCGAGCCAATCGACCAGCGCGACGCCGGCGACGGCCCCCGGGAGCACGTTCGCGAACCCGAGGAGCCCCGCGAGCACGACGGCGACGGCGAGAACCGCGATCCCGCTCCCGACGTACCGGAGGGTTTCGGCCGCGGTCCCGACGAGCGGGCTCGACCGCTCTGTCAACGAGTCCGTGCTCATGGGGTCCCCCCGAACGACCGCTCCATCCGGCGTTCGACGTACTGCGAACCGAGACTGAGACCCAGCACGGTGACGAAGAGGATCACGCCGGCGGCGAACAGCGCGCTCATCTGGGTCCCGCTCGCGATACCGTACTGGCTCGCGATCAGGCTCGTCAGGGTGATGGTGTTGCCGAAGACGTCGTAGAGCGGGTCGGGGAGGGTCGTGACGTTGGCGAGGATCACCGTCGCCGCCATCGTCTCACCGACCGCCCGCCCGACGCCCAGCAGGATGGCGGCCGAGACACCCGAGAAGGCCGCCGGGAGCGTGACGTCGGTCGTGGTCTGCCAGTCGGTCGCGCCGAGCGCGAGCGAGCCGTCCTTCATCGCGCCCGGGACGCTGTCGATCGCGTCCTCGGCGACCGAAACAACGGTGGGAAGCGCCATCGCGCCGATCACCGCCCCGACCACGAGCAGGCTCCCGAGCGTCGGCAGCCCGAAGTTCGTCGACATGAACGGGCTGAGAAGCGTGAGGCCGATGAAGCCGTAGACGATCGAGGGCACGCCCGCGAGCCCCTCGACGGCGGGTTTGAGCAGGCCGCGCGCCCAGTCGGGGGCCATCTCCGCGATGAACACCGCGCCGGCGACCCCGAGGGGCGCGGCGACCAGGGTGGCGATCAGGGTCGTGACGACCGTCCCCCAGATCATCGGGACCAGCGAGAACAACCCCGAGTCCGGGTTCCAGAACGGTGCGCGCTTGAGGACGATCCCGGGACCCATCGTCCGGAACGCGGGGAGCGACTGGACGACGAGGTAGACCGTGATGAGCCCCAGAACGAGGACCGTGACGACCGTCGCCGCGAGCGCGAGCGCACGGACGGTCGTCGCCTGGTCGGCGAAGAGGCCATAACCCACGACCAGCACCGCCGCGACGAGGGGATAGCCGACCAGTTCGGGCGCGAGGAGGAAGGTCCCGGCCGCGACGAGCAGGACCGCGCCGACGAGCGCGCCGACGCGGCTCGGCGGATCGAACCGGGCCAATCGACCACCGAAGCCGGATCGCCCGCTCATCGCGTCGGGGCCGGGAGCTTCCGGGTCTGGTTTCGACGGCGGTCCGCGGGGAGCACCGAGTAGCCCGCCGCCGCCACGAACGTCTCCTGGCCGTACTCGCTCAACAGCATCCGGAGGAGCGCCGCCTCCTTCTTCGAGGTGCCGTCGTAGGTGTAACAGTGGAGGTCGCGCGCGAGCGGGTAGCCCGCCTCCGCGAGGTTCTCGCCGGGTGTGTAGGTCGTCCCGCCCGCTTTGAGCGCGATCGACGGCACCGAGTCGTCGACGAACGCCAGCGCCATGTAGGCGATCGCGTTGTCCGAACCGTTGACGATCTGTTTGACCTGCTGGTTCTCACCCTTCCGGATGTCGACACCGGGGATGGGCGCGTTCGAGTTCCCGAAGAGGTTGCTCCGGAACGCGGTGTCGGTGCCCGAGCCCTCGGCGCGGCCGACCGCCTGGATCTCCTTCGGCGGTCCCGAGTAGCCGGGGACGTCGCGCCAGTTCTCTATCTCACCCTGGTAGATCGCCTTCAGGGTCTTCGCCGATATCTCCGTGATCCCGGCGTCGTAGATGGCCTGACTTACCACGATCGGCTGGGCGTCGACACCCACGACGTGGTCGGTGTACTTCGCGAGTTCCGACTGGCTGAGGTCGGGGAACTCGGCCTTCACCGGGGCGCTCGCGTTGCCCATATCGAGCCGGCCGCTCCGGAGCTTTTCGAGCCCGGTTCCGGAGTGACTCAGGCTCACGCGTATCGAGAAGGGCGGTGCGCCGCCGTCGGCGGGGCCGAAGCCGTACAGCCCCGCCCAGTAGTCCGCGAGATGCTGTTGGGTCTCGATCCCATAGACGTCGGGGTGCCAGTAGGGTTCGTTGGTGCTCCAGTAGCCGGCGGCGGTGCTCACGATCGGATAGACCGTCGAGGAGCCGCCGGAACGGAGCACCGGTCCGGATGCTCCCTCGTCGGACCCCTCACTGGAGACGTTCGGTGGCGTCGCGCTCGTGCTGATACAACCGGCGAGCGCCGCACCGACCCCCACCCCGCTCGCGAGGACGGCACGTCGACTCACGGGCCTTCGCGTCATCGGCTATTGATATCTCCGGAGCCGGTAAATACGCTACTATGAAATCTATATAGTCAACCGTTCACCAACCGACGGTCGCGACGGGAACGGCAGAAAAGCGAGCGGATCCGGGAGGATCGGGTCGAAAAACGGGTCTCAGGCGTCCTCGTCGTCGAAGTCGAGCGCGGCGGAGTTGATGCAGTAGCGTTTGCCCGTGGGGTCGGGGCCGTCGTCGAAGACGTGGCCGAGGTGACCCCCGCAGGTCGCACAGACGACCTCGGTTCGGACCATCCCGTGTGAGGTGTCCTTTCTGAGTTCGACCGAGTCCCCGACGGCGTCGGTGAAGCTCGGCCACCCGGTCTTGGAGTCGAACTTGGTCTCCGAGTCGAACAGCTCGGTGCCACAGCCCGCACAGACGAACGTGCCGTCGTCGTGCTGGTCGAGGAGGTCGCCCGAGAACTTGGGTTCGGTCCCCTGCTCGCGCAGGATGGCGTACTCCTCCTCGGTCAGCACCTCGCGCCACTCCTCGTCGGTCTCCGGCAGGTCGGACCCGGTCGTCGTCTCTTGGTTCGACATGGTTCGAAGAAGGCGACGAGCGCTTTTGTGTGTTGTGGCACGCGACCGGCGGGACCGAACGACGAGCGGGCTCAGACCGGGAACTCCGCGTCGGGGTCGACGACCCGGTCGGGTTCGGGGGGCATCCGCCAGTCGGTGGCGAGTTCGAGGAACTGGACGAGCATCTGCGCGGTCGCGCCCCAGACGACGTAGCCGTCCACGCGGAAGAAGTGGAGCCGGGTCTCGCCGTAGTGGGGGTGGTCACGGCGTTCGGAGTCGTAGTTCGCGAGGTCGGTGAGGTCGCCGAGCGCGAGCACCGCGATCTCGGCGACCTCGCGTTCGTCAGGGACGTACTCGCGGTCGGGAACCCGTGCGACGAACGGCCGGATGGCGTACCCGGTGACGGTGTGGATGTCGTCGAGCCGACCCACCATCTCCGCGGTCGTCGGGTCGAGCCCGATCTCCTCGTCGGCCTCGCGGAGCGCGGTCGCGGCGAGGTCGTCGTCGGCCGGTTCGCGGCCGCCGCCGGGGAAGCTCATCTGACCCGGATGCTCGCCGAGGTGGTCGGCGCGCTTCGTGAACAGCAGCGCCGGGCCGGTCTCGCGGGTGATGACCGGGACCAGCACCGCGGCGTCGCGTTCCCCGTCGGTGACCGCCACGGCGGACCGGTCGACCACCCGCGAGAGGTCCATACACCGTCGAGGCGTTCGTGGGGTATAATTCGTGTGTTCGACCCACGAGGAGCCCGCCCGTCGGGTCGGTATCGGATGGTCGGGCAGGGACGACCCGACCGGGTCGTTTCGGAGTCGGGTTTCACGCGACTTATGGGGCTCTCGGCCCTCGAACCGAGCGAATGGATCGTGACATCGCGACCGGTCGCCGGTGGAGAGGGTGCCCGTAAGTGGCGGTCGAGTCCACGGACCTCATCGACCGGCGCTCGGTCGCGAAGATGGTCGTCGGCTTCGCCGTCGCCGCGGTGTTCGTCTACTTCCTCGGGCGCGTCGTCGGCTGGAGCGAGATCCTCACCGCGCTCGGTCGCGCGGACCCGCGGTGGGTCGTCGTCGGCTGCCTCGCCACGTGTGGCTACCTCCTCGCGTGGACGAAGACGTGGCAGGTGGTGCTCGACGCCGGCGGGATACGGGTCGGCTACCGCCGGCTGGTGCCGACGTACCTCGCGGCGACGTTCGCCAACTACACCACCCCGTTCGGCCAGGCCGGCGGCGAACCCTTCATCGCGTACGTCCTCGCCGCCGACACCGACGCGAGCTACGAGGAGAGCCTCGCGAGCGTCTCGACTGCGGACCTCATGAACCTCCTCCCGTTCTTCACCTTCGCGGGGTTCGGGCTCGCCGCGCTCGCGGTCACCGGCACCGTGCCGCCCGGTGCGCGGTCGATCCTCGCCGGGCTGGCGGCGATCGCCATCGGGGTTCCGGGACTGGTCTATGCCGCCTGGCGACGGCGCGACCTCGTGACGCGTCTCCTCATAGGGGTCGTCGGTCCGGTCGCGGCCCGTATCGACCGCATCGAGACGGCGGCGGTCAGGGCGCGGATCGACGGCTTCTACGACCACGTGGCGCGGATCGCCGACGAGCCACGCGACTTGGCCGTCGGCCTCGTGTTCTCGTACCTCGGCTGGGCCTGTTTCGCCGCCCCGCTCTACTTCGCGGGGCTCGCGCTCGGCTTCACGATCAGTCCGTTGCTGGTGGTCTTCCTCGTGCCCGCGAGTTCGCTCGCCGGGGCCGTGCCGACGCCGGGCGGGCTGGGGGCGGTCTCGACGGCGCTCGTCGCACTCCTCGTCGCGCTGACGCCGATGGGAGCGGGTTCGGCGGCGGCGGTCGCGCTGCTCTATCGTGCGATGAGCTACGTCTTTGCGCTCCTCGTGGCCGGCCCGACCGCGCTCTACGTCACCGCTCGCGTCTGAAGGCGGGATGGGACGGGCTCAGTCGGCGGCGTCCAGTCGGTCGCGGATGTCACCGAGGTCGACCGGTGCCCAGGTCTCGATGTCGTAACTGGTATCGAGGAGTCGGTCGATATCGCCCGTCCCGTCGCCGAGCGCGCGGGCCGCGTCCGTTCGGAAGCGTTCCTCCACGACGGTTCCGAGCGCCGCCCGGTCGGGCGTCACAGGCTCGCGGTCGAAGATGTGCGGGAGGTCCTCGGCCCCGTCGGGGAGCACCGGAAACGCGGCCGGGCCGGCGGCGAGCAGCGGTTCGTCGGTCCCCTCGACCACGCCGGCGTCGGGGCCGAAACGCACGAGGTGATAGGTGGTTATCGCGTCGTCGATGTTGTCCCCGTCGAAGCTCGTGCCTCGTTTGTAGGCGAGTTCCTCGCCCGCACTGACCAGGTCCGCCGGCGGCAACGCCCCGAAGAGGTCGACCACGCCAGCGAGTTCGTCGCGGCTGAGTTCCATTGACGGCGGGTCGGGCGGAGCGGGTTTAATCCTTCGTCGCCGCGAGGTCGGCCGCCACGGCCTCCCGAACGTCGGCCGGGTCGAGCGGTGCGTCGACCCACGCCGGGAGTCGGGTGTCCGCGTCGGGGGGAACGATCGCGTCGGCGTACGTCGCGACCTGGTCACGCTCTCCCGCCGGGTCGTAGTCGAGCCCGTTGTGGCGGGCGTCGGCGGCGTACTGGCGGACGAACCGGGTCGCCGTGCGTTCGTAGCGCGACGGCAGCACGTCGTAGTCGGGCCGCACGCCGTGTGCCTCCACGATACGGAAGAGCGCCCGGCCGACCTCCCGGCTCATCGCCGCCAACCCCGCGCCTCCCGAAACCTCGCGGTGGTCGTGGACGTCGATCCCGAGGTCGACCTGAGCCGTCCGCTCGAACCCCCCCTGTTCGAACGCCGACCCGAGGGTGTCGAGTTCGAGTCCCCAGCCGCGCGAGAGCCGGACGTGCCGCGCGAGGTCGCCCGTGAGCCCGACCTCGCCGGCGAGCGCGTAGCGAAACGCGCTCAGATAGTCGAGCACGTCGGCGGCGTGGCGCTCGCGGAGGGTCGCGACCAGGGGTTCGTAGAACAGCCGGAACAGCCGGCCGAAGAGTTGATTTCGTTCGATGCGGGCGTAGTAGCCCTTCACGAACTCGAACTCGTCGTCGGCCAGCGGTGCGCAGAGTCGTGGAACGTCCGCGGCCGAGTAGGAGGTCGCGTCGGCGTCGTGGACCACGACGAACTCGTGGCGGCTCGCGAGACCGAGCGCGAGCCAGACGTCACGACCCTTGCCGGTCTCGCCCGCGAGGCCGCGTTCGGCGAGCAGGGCGTCGAGCCGGGGGCCGTCACACCACAGGGGGTCGACGGGGAGGTCGAAGCCGTCGAGCCACCCACGGACGTCGGCCACCCGTTCGGGGTTGGATTGGAGCGCGACGACCACCCGCGCGGGGGCGACGTCTTCGAGCGTCGAGAAGACCCGTGTCGCGGCCGGCGTTCGGTACTCGCGGCCCGCCATCGGCACCACGACCGCGGTTCGGTCGATCGGGGCTTCGGGCGCGGCGTCGCGTACGCCGTGCAGCGTCGTGATCCGTTCCTGTACGTATTCCATCGTCGTCGCTATCGAACCTACTCGCCGTCGGGCCCCCTCGGGGTCAAGGCTTCCGAAAGCGGCACGCGACGCTCGGCGTCGAAGAGTGAAAAGCACGGGACAATGCGGAATGATGCCAGGACAACGGACCGATGTCCCGTGCGGCGGAACCGATGGGTTCCATTCGTTGGGTGACCCCCCGGAAACCTATACTTACTCGCTGCACGGATCTCATTCCATGACACACGTTTCAGGTCGTGACACATCCCGAGGGTCCGGTCCCGGCATCGGTGGCCCACCCGGACGGGGTCGGTCCGTATCCAAACGTTAACGCCGGTCGATCCCGGATCGCCGGTAATGGGAACACAGGCGGTCTCACGACGGCGAGCGTGGCTGATGGCCGCACGTCCGCAGACCCTCCCGGCGGCGGCCGCGCCGGTGGTCGTCGGCATCGGTCTCGCGCTCGGGACGGGGGTGTTCGCCCCGCTGCCGGCGCTCGCGGCGCTCGTCGGTGCGCTCCTCATCCAGGTGGGGACCAACTTCGCGAACGACTACTACGACGCCAAATCGGGCGTGGACTCCGACGACCGCGAGGGGTTCACGCGGGTCACCCAATCGGGGCTCATCGAACCCCCACAAGTCCGGTCGGCGATGATCGCGACGTTCACCCTCGCGATACTCGTCGGGGTCTATCTGGTGTACGTCGGTGGCGTGCCGATCATCGTCATCGGTCTCGCCAGCGTCGCCGCCGGGGTCCTCTACGCCGGCGGTCCCTACCCGTTCGGTTCCTACGGACTGGGCGACCTCTTCGTCTTCGTCTTCTTCGGGCTCGTCGCCGTCACCGGCACCTACTACGTCCAGGCCGCCGCGCTCGCGACGGCCTTCCCGCTCTGGCTGCCCCCGGATACCCTGCCGCTCGCGGCGGTCGTCGCCAGCCTCCCCGCCGCGGCACTTTCGACTAATATCCTCGTGGTCAACAACCTCCGCGACCGCGAGACCGATGAGGCGGCCGGCAAGCGCTCGCTCGCGGTCATCATCGGCTACCGCTGGAGCCGCGTCGAGTTCGTCCTCCTGCTCGGGATGGCGTACACGGTCCCCGTCGTCTTCTGGCTCACCGGGTTCTCGCTCCTCGTGCTCGCGCCGTTGCTCACGATCCCCTACGCCGTCCGCATCGCCGAGACGGTCGTGACCCACACCGACGGCAACGTGCTGAACCCCGCGCTCTCGCAGGTCGGGAAACTCCTCGCGGCGCACTCGGTGCTGTCCGCGTTCGGCCTCGCCCTGCCGGGGGTCCTCGGGTGAGGGTCGAGCGGTTCTCGTTGTCGCTTTCGACACCGCTCTCGACCGCCCACGGCACCATCGACGCTCGCGAGGGATTCGTCGTGCGGGTCGAGGTCGACGGCACCCGCGGGACCGGCGAGGCGACGCCGCTTCCGGGCTGGACGGAGTCGCTCGACGCCTGCGAGGCGGCCCTCGAACGAGCTCGGCGCACGACCGACGACGACTGGGACGCGGCGCTCGCCGAACTCGACGACGCGCCGGCCGCGCGTCACGGCCTCGCGCTCGCGCTCGCGGACGCCCGCTCACGTGCGGCCGACGTCCCCCTCTATCGATACCTCGGCGGCGATACCACGGACCGCGTCCCGGTGAACGCCACCATCGGCGACGGCTCGCCGGACGAAACCGTCGCGGAAGCCCGACGGGCGGTCGAATCGGGCTTTCGAACCCTCAAGGTCAAGGTCGGCGCGCGGGCCGTCGAGGCGGACGTCGAACGCCTCCGCGCGGTCCGGACGGCGGTCGGTTCCGAGGTCGTCCTCCGAGCCGACGCCAACGCCGCCTGGAACCCGTCGGAGGCGCGCAGGGCGCTCCCCGAACTCGCCGACGTCGACCTCGCGTACCTCGAACAACCCCTCTCGTCCACCGACCTCACGGGCCACGCCGCCCTCCGAGGCGACGTCCCCATCGCGCTCGACGAGTCGCTCGCGGCGCACTCGGTTGCGGCGGTCGTCGACGCCGGAGCGGCCGACCGAGTGGTACTGAAGCCGATGGTGCTCGGCGGGCCGGACCGGGCTCGCGAGGCCGCGCTCGCTGCCCGCGAAGCGGGGCTCGACGCGGTGCTCTCGACCACCATCGACGGCGCGCTCGCGCGTGCCGGTGCGGTCCACGTCGCCGCGAGCCTCGCCGACCCGCCCGCCGCGGGTCTCGCGACCGCCGACCGCCTCGCGACGGACCTGATACCCGACCCCGCACCCGTCGCCGATGGCCACGCACACGTACCCCAGGGGGCTGGAAACGCACCCGACCCGGGGGAGGACTCGGCCTGATGGACGTGCTCGGCCAGCGTGTCGAGACCTCGCCGACCGCGACCGCGCTCGTCGCGGGCGAGCGCGAGTGGAGCTACACCGACCTCGACGCGACGGTCGAGCGGCTCGCGGGACGGCTCGCGGCCCTCGGGCTCGGACCCAGCGCTCACCTCGGGGTCCTCACCGAGACCCGGCCCGCCGCGGTGGCGCTCGTCCACGCCGCGGCACGCCTCGGCTGCGTGCTCGTCGCGTTCAACGCCCGGCTCACACCGACGGAACTCGGCTCGCAGGTCGAGCGCGCCGACCTCGCGGCGCTCGTTTGCGAGGGTGACACCGAGGAGACGGCTATCGACGTTGCCGATGGCCTCCCGGTCGCGTCCGTCGACGGAACCACCACGAATGATGCGACGGCACTCGACACCGTCGAGCCCGCCGCGTTCGAACCGTCCCCGCGACCCGCCGAGCAGCCCGCACTGTTGCTCGCGACGTCGGGCACCACCGGCGAGCCGAAGCTCGTCGTGCTCACGGGCGAGAACCTCCGGTCGAGCGCGGTGGCCTCGGCGTTCCGACTCGGGCTCTCCCCCGACGACCGCTGGCTCGACCCGCTCTCGGTCTATCACATGGGCGGGTTCGCACCGGTCTTTCGCTCGGCGCTCTACGGCACAACCGTCGTGCTCCCCGAGGGAGGGTTCGACCCCGAGACGACCCTCGCGGCGCTCGACGACCACGACTGCACCGGCGTCTCGCTCGTCCCGACCATGCTCCGCCGGCTGCTCGACGCCGGGTCGCTCCCCGACTCGCTTCGGTTCGTCCTGCTCGGTGGTGCGCCGACCCCACCCGAACTCGTCGATCGATGCGCCCGCCGCGGGATCCCAGTCTGTCCGACCTACGGCATGACCGAGACCGCCTCGCAGGTCGCCACCGCCCGGCCCGAGGAGGCGGTCGTCCACACCGGTACCGTCGGCCGGCCGCTGTTCGGTACCCGACTGTCGATGCTCGACGGCACGGGAGACCCCGTTGAGACCGGCGAGACCGGCGAGATCGTCGTCTCGGGTCCGACGGTCTTCGAGGGATACTACGGCGACGACGACGCGACCGCGTCCGCGTTCTCGAAGGTGGGCTTTCACACCGGTGACGTCGGCCACCGCGACGCGGCCGGTCGGCTCTGGGTCACGGGCCGGCTCGACGACCGGATCCAGACCGGCGGCGAGCTCGTCGACCCTCGGGAGGTCGCCGCGGTGCTCCGCGACCATCCCGCGGTCGAGGACGTCGCCGTCGTCGGGCTTCCCGACCCCGAGTGGGGCGAGCGCGTCGGTGCGGTGGTCGTCCGAAAGGACGCCGTCGACCGAGCGGAACTCGACACGCACTGTCGCGAACGGCTCGCGGGTTTCAAGATCCCGCGAACGATGGCGTTCGCCGACTCGTTGCCGCGAACCGCCTCGGGAACCGTCGAGCGCGACGCGGTTCGTCGGCGGTTGCTCGACCACGGCGAGTAAGGGAATCCAGTATTCGGACACTCGTCCCGCCGACTGACCAGCCGGGGGGTTTAGCCGCCTCGCCTCCTACCCCGAACCATGTGCACGCTCGTGTTCGCGTGGAACGTTTTTCCGGACGTCCCGGTGGCCGTGGCGGCGAACCGCGACGAATCCATCGACCGACCCTCGAACCCACCCGAGCGGGTCTCGACCGACCCGGGGGTCGTCGCGCCGACCGACACCGAGGCCGGCGGAACGTGGATCGGCTACAACGAGTTCGGGGTGTTCGTCGCCGTCACGAACCGCTGGACGGACGCCGACCTCGCGGGCGAGCGCTCGCGCGGGCGACTCGTCCGTGATTGCCTCGGCTGTGAGTCGGCCGAGGACGCGGCCCGCCTCGCCGAGCGCGCGGTCGAGGCCGACGAGTACGAGGGCTTCAACCTCGTGGTCGCCGACGCGAACGCCGCGCTCCTCCTCGAATGGGCCGGGCAGCTGCGAGTGCAGAACCTCGATCCCGGGGTCCACGTCGTGATGAACACCGGCGCGATCGGCGACGTCACGATCCCCGAATCCTGGCCCGAGCGCGGCGAGCGCCAGGCCGCGAACGGCCGGCAGGTACGCGAGGCGCTCCAGCCCGAACCCGGCGAGACGGGTGAGGCGTGGCTCGCACGCGGGGCCGAGGTCCTCTCGGACCACGACTACGGCGTCTGCGTCCACCACGAGGAGTTCGGCTTCGGGACGCGGTCGTCGTCGCTGATCGCCATCGACGACGCGGGCGCGACCACCTATCGCTTCGCGAACGGGCCGCCGTGTCGCACGCCGTTCGAACCGGTCGAAAGTCAGGTTTAACCCATCCGGCGGCGTTCGACCGGTATGAGCACCACGGTCGAGGAGGAACTCTCGGAGGACGAACGCGCCGGTCTCGAACTCGTCCGCACGACGGGCGGGGTCCACCAGAGCGACTTCTGGAAGGAACTCGACGTCACCTCCCGGAAGGGCAGCCGGATCGCCGAATCGCTCGAGGACCGCGACCTCATCGAACGCGAGGACACCGTCTACGAGGGCCACAACACCTACTACCTCTCGCCGGTCGCCCGCGACCTCGACTTCTCGCTGCTGATGGCGGGCAACAACCTCTCGCCGCTGGTCGGCGAGGAGGACGTCGAACCCGAGAGCGACGTCTTCTCCCAGTGGATCATGCAGCTCGCCTACGAATAACCGCACCCCGCTTTTTTGCACGGGGTCCTCCCTCGTGCTTCGCGCTCGGTCGAACCCCGTCCAAAAACCGGTTCCGTCGAGCGTAGCGAGACAGAGCTTGGAAGAGCTCCGCTCTTCCAGTGGACTAAAAAGGCCGTTCACTCGGCCTCCGGCCTCGTTCGCGGTACAATCACTACCGACTCCGCAACCGCTCCGCACAGCACCGCCTCCGCCGAAGCCCTCGCGCTCCTTCCAGTCGCGCTCGCCCTTCATCCACCAGGCACCACCGACGCCCCCGCAACCGCACCGCCGCCCCGCGCTGCGGCCGACGACCCGCCCGACCGATCGCCTCGCTCTGGGGTCGCTCCAGGGTCGTCCCAAAATCGCACTGCGGCATCACTCTGGAGACGTATCGAGGAGGATAAACACCGTTTTCACGAAACCGACCCAATTCCGAACGAATGACGGTGCTCGGCACGGTGACGACGGCGCTCGCGGGCGTGGTGTTCGGCCTCTCGGTCGCCGCGCCGCCGGGTCCGATGAACGCGGTCATCGCGGAGGAGAGCGTGACGCGCGGCTGGACGGCGGGCTTCCGGGCTGGCCTCGGGGCGATGACCGCCGACGCCTGCTTTCTCGTGCTCGCGCTCGTCGGCGTCGTCGCGGTCGTCGAGCGCGTGCCGGCGGTCCGCGGCGTCGCGTTCGCGGTCGGCGGCCTCCTCATGCTCTATTTCGCCGTCGGTGCGGCGCGCGACGCCACCGCCACCCACGAGGCACCCGCGGAGAGCCGCGGGTTCCGGAAGGCGTTCGTCCTCGCGATCACGAACCCGTTCCAGATCGCGTTCTGGCTCACGGTCGGTGTGGGCCTGCTCGAACCCGGCCGGATCGACGTGCTGGGTTCGCTTCCGGTTGGTGAACTCTCGGGCCTGCTGGTGGTCCGAACCGGGAGCCCGCTCCTCCTCGTCGGCTTCTTCGCCGGCATCCTGCTCTGGGTCGTCGGGTTCCCGGCGACGCTGGTCGCGGCCGAACGGCGCGCCTCGGGGGTCGGGCCGGCGGTCGCCTACGCCAGCGCCATCGTGCTGGCTGGCTTCGGGGTCGTCTTCCTCGGCGAAGCGCTCACGATGGTCGGATCACTTGGGTGAGCCGTCGTTCACCGCTCCCTCGACGGTCATCCCCGCGACCTCGTCTTCGAGCCACTCGCGCAGCCACTTCACCCGCTTGAGCCGCTGGTGGATGATGCTCTCGCCCCGGTCGGTCTCGATCCGAGTCTCGGCGTCACGGCCGCGGTCGGCCACCCGCGAGACCATCTCGGCGGCGTCCATGTGCGTCCGTGACTCGTAGCCCATCCGGAGCAGGAGGAGTATCGAGCCGTTCGCGCCGATCTTGTCGAGGAGGTCGGCCTCGATGAGACACTGCGTCTCCAGGGGGAGCTCCGTGAGCGGGCCCTGATAGGAGTGGTCGGTGACCGCCGAGCAGACCTCCGCGATGAACGACGGCGGGTAGTCACCGTGGGTTTCGAGATACTGACGGGCGACCCGCGCACCGGCCTCGGCGTGGAGGTCCTGTTCGGCTTCGAGCTTCGAGACGTCGTGGAAGACCGCGGCGACTCGGACGACGTCGACGTTCGCACCCTCGTGCTCGGCGATGTCGGTGGCGATCGCCACCACGTTCTTGATGTGGTTGAACCGGTAGCTCGCCGAGTGCCAGGGGTACCACCGCATCCGGCCGCCCTCGCCCTCGTTGTTGAGGCTGGCTTCGAGGTAGCCACGGACGAACCGCTCCATCTCCTCGAACGCCTCGGCCGAGACCGGCGATTCCCTCACCTCGACGCCCACGCAGCAACCCCCCGAAATTCGCGATTCGTAATCATGTTATCCCTATAAACGTTTGTTCATCTCTTTAGCGTTACGACACTGTCATCAGCTATCCCATCACGACCACGGACTCGGGGCCGGCCGGGAGCACGCCGGCCGGGGGTTTATGCTACTGACCCACAAACCGGTGGCATGGAGATACGAGAGGCGACGATCGACGACGGCGACGCGATCCGGCGGATCGCGCGCGATTCGATGGAAGGCTCCTACTCGCTCAGCCCACGGGCGATCGACGGGGCGGTCACCCAGTGGTACGACGACGACCGCCTCGAACGCAAGCTGGGCGAGGACGACTACCTCTTCCTGGTCGTCGAGGACGACGAGGAGGTACGGGCGTTCTCCGAGTCCGACCTCGTGACCGAGGGCGGCAACGGCGACCTGCTCTGGCTCCACGTCGACCCCGCCTACCGCGGCGGGGGCATCGGGGCGGACCTCTTCGAGGAGACGCGCGACCACCTGGTCGAGATGGGCGCGGCCCAACTGCGCGCGAAGGTCCTAGAGGACAACGAGGAGGGCAACGAGTTCTACGAGTCGTTCGATTTCGAGCGCGTCGGCACCGACACCGTCGAGATCGACGACGAGCCCTACATCGAGAACATCTACATGAAGGCCGGCACGGCGGAGGCGACGCCCGAGGAAGCCCCGAGCGGCTCCCCGGCGACCGCCACCACCCCCGACGGCCGCGAGATGTACGTCAACAGCGAGGAGGTCGAGCGCGGGGAGAAGGGCCCCTTCTTCACCGCCTACACCGACCCCGATATGGACGAGGAGGACAAGTACGGCTACTTCTGTGCCAACTGCGAGAGCCTCGACAACGCGATGGACACGATGGGTCGGGTGAAGTGTAACTCCTGTGGGAACCTCCGGAAAGCAACCCGCTGGGACGCGACCTACGGCTGATCGAAACGAATATTTCCGTTGTTCGTGTGTTCGGATAGAACACACGATGAGTGAGCGATCGAAGTGGGAACTTTACGGTGGGATCGCCGTGCTCTTTCTTGGAGTACTGTCGGCCGGCCTCGAACTCTTCTCGCTCATCGTGCTTGGAAAGCACACTGAATACTTCGATGGCGGGTGGCTGACGGCCCTTGAGCTCGTATTTGGTACGTTCTTGTTGGCTCGATACCGCTCCGACCGATTCCGAGAGTTTTCGAGAGTGATCGGCGAAAGTGTCTATTTCAGACTATCTTTGGCCCTACTCTATCTCGGATTCGGTATTCTCGGTGCGTATCTCGCGATTCAGGCGTACTCCGACATGGGAGAGGAGGGTGCGACTATCGTACTCGGTTTAGGAGCGCTGTTCGCTATCAGTGGGTTCGCCACCGCCGGAAAAATCGTTCTGGACAGTGAACTCGCATAACATCTCCTTCGGTGCGTTTTAGCCGCACGTCGTTCTCGGGATTCCCATGCAGGTGTTCGGCCTCCTCGGCAACCCCGTCTCGTACTCACTCTCGCCGCCGATGCACGAGGCGGCCTACGACGAACTCGGGATGGACGCCCGCTACGTCACGTTCGAACCCGGGAGTGAAGATCTCGAAACGGCCATCGAGGGCGCGCGAGCACTCGGGATCGAGGGGCTGAACGTCACCATCCCATTCAAACAGCAGGTATTCGACCACTGCGACCCCGACGACCTCGCGACCCGTATCGGGGCGGTCAACACCCTGGATTTCGGTGAGGAGGGGGTGACAGGTCACAACACCGACGCGGTCGGGGTCACGCGCGCGCTCGAACACCACGACGTTTCGCTCGACGGCCGTGCGGTGGTGGTCGGGGC